>NZ_JAWRYD010000029.1:0-95753 GCF_046534765.1 Burkholderia sp. SIMBA_062 | reverse complement strand
TGAACATGCCTGATTTCCTTCCTTTGCGTCGAGTTTATACACGACCTCTTGGAAGGCGAAATTTCAGGGGAAGCTCAATCGTCGATCAATGCACGAAGATTCTTTCACCGTTACTTGGCGCAGGGCTATCCCTGGCATTCCGTTCCCATGGTGCGTTCGCATTGACCGGCGTGCTGGCTGTCTTTTCAATGGGATGTGCGTTGGGCGTGGCACGTGTCATCGGGTGGAAAAATCCCGATGTGAAGACGCAACGTCGATTCGTTGATTTCCCACTGGTTCGTCAGGTGCTTTCCGAACATCCTGCCTTGGCTTCCGCTCTCGGACTGATGTTGGCGTTTTCGACGATCCTGGGTCTGTACGACTCGATCGTGGTGGTATTGCTGCGCGATCACGGCTTGCCGCCGAGCTCATTCGGAACCATCGTCAGTTGTACCGCTGTCGGAGCGGTCAGCTGTGCAATCGTCCTGAAAAAGGTGCTTGCGCGAGTCAGTGTGCGCAAATCGATGCCGATGTTTCTCGCCGGATTCAGTGCAACCGTGGTCGCCGCCGGCGGACTCGCACTCGCCGTGCCGACATTGAACCTTGGCACGCTTTGCGTGTTGTGGGTGGTCAACGGTTTTTGCTACGGCGGCGGGCTGATGTCCTATTCGATTACGCTGCAGAGGAACGCGCCGCGTGATGCGCTCGGGGTCATTTCCACATCGGCGCGCAGTTTGCAACTGACGGCGTTGGTCGTCGGGCCGATTGCAGGATCGTGGATCGCCCAGCACATTGGCATCGAATCGACTTTTGTGGGAGCCGGTTCCGCCGGGCTCGCGTTGGGGGCTTACGCGTTGTTCGGGCGTGCATATCCCGAGGAGCGCCGCAAGCGGGCTGACAATGAAAATGTTTCGCCCCCGTAGCCAGCGGTTCGCTCTTGCGCGACTTCACTCGGCGTGTTGGTTTGGCGTCGCGCAGCGCCCCACACCAGCTATCACTTCACGCACTCCAACGCATACCTCAACCCCTGCCCGAGCAACCCGCGCCACACCTCCCACGTATGCCCGCCGTCGACGATGCGCAGCTCGGCCGGGTTCTGCGCGCGGCGCAGGTGCGTGTACAGCACGGTCGACTCGGCCTGGATCGTCAGGTCGTCGTCGCCGGCCGCGATGAACATCGGCACGCGCCAGTTGCGCGCGAAATAGCCGCGCATCAGCGCCGGGTAGTTGAGCTCGTGCCATACGCGCGGATCGAACTGCCGGTCGCCGAACACACCGACATAGCGCGCGGCGGAATTGAGCGGCGGCTCGTTCGCATAGATCGCGGGGCTCAGCAGCATCGCGCCGCAGAACAAGCCCGGCTCGAGCAGCGAGAAACGCAGCGCGCCGAACCCGCCCATCGATACGCCGCCGATCGCGCGGCCCGCGCGCTGGTTCGACACCGCGAAGTGCGCTTCGACTTCCGGCAACAGGTCGTTCAGGAACGCGCTCTGCATCTTCTCCTTGCGGTCGACGTACCAGTCGGTGCCGCCTTGCGGCATCACGATCACGACAGGCGGGATCTCGTGGCGCTCGATCAGCGTGTCGGCCGTGGCCTGCAGCCGGCCCTGCGTGATCCAGTCGTTCGCGTTGCCGGCATTGCCGTGCAGCAGGTACAGCACCGGATAGCGCGCGCCTTCCGGGTTGTAGCCGGGCGGCAGGTAGACCGTGTACGACCAGTCGCGCTTGAGCGACGCCGAGCGGAACGCGCGCAGCACGACGCTGCTGCCGGGATTGACCGGTGGCTCCTGGGCGGCCGGCCCGACGGTTGCGGGCGGGACGATCGCGGCCGCGGGCGCGGACGACGCCGGCGAAACCGCGGGCCCGCCCGGCGCGGCGTGGGCGGTGGCGAGGCAGCCGGCGAGCAGGGCGACGGCGAACGAAAGGGCGAGTCGGCGCATGGCGAAACGTTTCAGGAAAGGCGCCCGCTATCGTAGCAGCGGTGCATGACGGCGCGGCGCGTCATGGCCGCGAACGGAACGGGAACGGCAGCCGCGACACCAGCGGCCCGTAGAGTTTTGCGACGAGATACAGCAGCCCCGTCGCGACGACGTCGGCGGTCAGGCCGAGCGGCACGTTCAGATAGCCTTCGGTCGCCTGGTAAAGCAGCGAGTCGACCGCGAGCGAGATGCCGGTGCCGGCGACGAAGCACAGCAGCCCCTGGCGGCCGATCGTGCCGATCCACGGCATCGCATGCGCGACCTTCTTCATCCACCCGAGGTGCACGAGCTTGGCCGCGAGCCACGCGATCGCGAGGAAGTTCGCGAGCCGCAGCGCGCCGAGGTTCTGCTTGATCGACGGATCGGTCGGGAACGGCTCGATGCGCAGCCGGTAGTACGCGCCGGCCGCGACGATCGCGAGCGACGCGGCCGTCAGCAGCCAGCCCTGCGGTTTCGGCGCGAGCGTCTGGTAGACGGGCTGGCAGCGCGCGATCACGCCGAGCACGAACAGGAACTGCCACGCGAACGGGTTGAAGTCCCACGGTGCGCCCTCGACGGTCGGCAGGAAACGCGCGACGTGCGGCGCCGCGTACCAGAGCGAGCCGCTGAACGCGAGCATCAGCCACGGCTGCGTGCGCGCGAGCGGCAGTGCGAGCGGGACGAGCAGCGCGAAGAACGCATACATCGGCAGCACCGACGCGAGATACGGCTGGCGGCGGAACAGCAGGATGTCGCGCAGCGCGGCAAGCGGCTTGTGGAGCAGACCGTCGAGATCGTTGGTCGGCATGTTCGGACCGTCGATCGCGAATGCGTTGAGCACGGCGGTGATCAGCAGCATGAGGCCGGCCGTCACGAGGAAGGCACGGTAGATCTCGAAGGCGCGGCGGATGAAGCGCTGGCGCGCGGCGGCCTCGTCGTGCCGCTCGGCAAGCGAGTTGTACGCGATGGCGGTCGCGAAGCCGCCGAGGAACACGAATACCTCGGCCGCATCGCACAGCGCGTACGCATGCAGCGTCACGCGCGACAGGATGCTGCCGCCGATGTGGTCGACGACGATCACGAGCAGCACGAGGCCGCGGAAGAAATCGAGCTCGGCGTAGCGGCCGGCCCGGGCTGCGGCGGTCATCGGGCCGCCTGCCGGCGCGCGCCGCGTGCGCGCCGGGCACCCGCCACGCATGAATCGGGGTGAAGCATGACTTCGTGAAGAAATGACGAATGGATGCGCATTGTGCCACCGATGCGACGCCGTCCGGGTTTACGCGAATGGCGGGCCGATCCGCCGTTGCCGACAAGCCTGATCGGGGAGTCCGCGGAACGGGGCAGTTGGACGAGCGCAACGCTTTGTGCGCCGCGCCCACGCCCCCGATGGACGGGTGGTTTACGACGTGACACCATTTTGTCCTCGCGGCCGCACACCGCGCAGTCCGCCCTGCGGGCCATCCATATAAAACAGACGAAACAAGCGCCGGGCGGAAGGCCTGCCCGGCAACGGCTCCGGAGAATCCGTCATGAAGAACCACGTCATTTTTGCCGCCGCGCTGGCAGCGTTCGCCGCGCCGGCCTTCGCGCAGGACAGCGTGACGCTGTACGGCCTGATCGACGAAGGCTTCAACTACACGAACAACGTGAACGTGAATGGGGTCGGAAAAACGGATTACCAGCTCGCGAGCGGCTATGCGCAGGGCAGCCGCTGGGGGTTGAAGGGCAGCGAGGAGCTGGGCGGCGGGCTGAAGGCGGTCTTCACGCTGGAAAACGGCTTCGACGTGAACAACGGCCGGCTCAACCAGGGCGGCCGGATGTTCGGCCGCCAGGCGTTCGTCGGGCTGAGCGCGTCGCGTTTCGGCACGCTGACCTTCGGCCGCCAGTACGATTCCGTCGTCGACTATCTCGCGCCGCTGACCGCGAACGGCAACTGGGGCGGCACGCTGTTCTCGCATCCGTTCGACAACGACAACACGGACAACTCGTTCCGTGTCAACAACACGGTCAAGTACGCGAGCCCCGACTGGAACGGGCTGTCGTTCGGCGGCACCTACAGTTTCAGCAACAGCACGGGCTTCTCGACCAACCGCCAGTACAGCATCGGCGCGCAGTATTCGCTCGCCGGGCTGCAGGTCGCGGCCGCGTACCTGCAGGCGAACAGCCCGGGCGTCGGCAACGCGGGCGCGATCGCGGCCGACGACGCGAATTTCGTCGCCGACCGCCTGCGCATCTTCGGCGGCGGCATCAACTATACGTTCGGCCCGGCGACGGTCGGCTTCGTCTATACGAAGACGGACGTGAAGAACCCGGTGTCGACCGTCTACCTGCCGGCGTCGACGTTCTCGGGCCTCGGGCTGACCGCGACGAAGTTCCAGAACTTCGAGGTCAACGGCAAGTACCAGCTCACGTCCGATTTCTATCTCGGCGCGCAGTACGTGTACACGGACGGCAAGTTCGACGCCGCGACGGGTTCGTTCAAGCCGAAATACCACACCGTCGGGCTGATGGCTGACTACAGCCTGTCCAAGCGCACCGACGTCTATCTACAGGGTGCCTGGCAGAAAGTCGCCGGCGACAAGACGGGCACCGCGGCCGACGGCGGCTACGTGGTCGGGACGGATGGCCCGTCGTCGTCGTCGAACCAGTTCGCGGTGCGCGCGGCGATCCGCCACAAGTTCTGAGTGCGCGACGCCGGGCCCCGGGCCGGCGGCTGATCGCCCCGGCTCCGGCTGCCGTCATTCCGCTCGGTGCATGTCGCCGAGCGTGTCCGCGAGCCAGTCGACGAAGATCCGCACCCGCGGCGCCAGATGCCGCCCGCTCGGGAACACGACCGACACCGGCAGCGGTTCGGCATGCCATTCCGGCAGCACCTCGACCAGCGAGCCGCTCTCGAGCAGCGGTGCGAGCCCCTCGCGCGGCGCCTGGATCAGCCCGAGGCCCGCGAGACAGCACGCGAGATACGCCTGCGAGCTGTTCACCGCGACGACGCTGCGCATCTTCACGGTCTGCAGCGCACCCGAATCCATGTCCGCATATTCCCAGTCCAGTTCGCGGCCCGTGCGGCTCGAGAAATAGCCGACCGCGACGTGGTCGGGCAGATCGTCCGGCGAGCGCGGCGTGCCGTGCCGCGCGAGATACGCGGGCGACGCGCAGTTGATCTGCGCCAGCTCGCCGACGCGCCGTGCGACCAGCGACGTGTCGGACAGCACGCCGACCCGCACCGCGCAGTCGATGCCGTCCGCGACGAGGTCGACGAAGCGGTCGGTCGTGCTGAGCACCACGCGCAGGTCGGGATAGCGTGCGTGGAAATCCTGCAGCGCCGGAATCACCTTGTTCAGCGCGAAGCGCTCGGGCAGGTCGACGCGGATCACGCCGCGCGGCGCCGCACCGGCGTCGTCGAACAGCGTCTCGGCATCGTCGAGATCGGCCAGCAGCCGCGTACAGCGCTCGTAGTAAGTGGTGCCCTCGGCGGTCAGCGCGACGCGCCGGGTGGTCCGTTGCAGCAGCCGGACGCCCAGGTGTTTCTCCAGATACTGGACGGCATTGCTGACCGTCGGGCGCGGCAATTGCAGCTGTTCGGCCGCTTTCGTGAAGCTGCCGAGATGGGCGACGCGCGCAAAGATGCGCATTGCATGCAGATGGTCCATGCGGGATGGGAACGGATGGGGACAACCTCCATTGTTAATCAGCGTCGAATGAATTGGTTGGGCGTTTCGCGTTTATCGCGCGCCGCAATGCGCCGAGAATCCGGTTCATTCACTCACCACCGCAAGGAAACGGACATGGACAAGCGTCAACTGGGCCGCACGGGCCCGCGGGTTTCGGCGATCGCACTCGGCTGCATGGGGATGTCGGATTTCTACGGGCCGGCCGATCGCGACGAAAGCATCGCGACGCTGCACGCGGCGCTCGACCACGGGATCACGTTGCTCGATACCGGCGATTTCTACGGGATGGGCGACAACGAGATGCTGATTCGCGACGCGCTGCGCGGCCGTACGCGCGACCAGGTGCTGATCAGCGTGAAGTTCGGCGCGCTGCGCGATCCGGCCGGTGCGTTCGCCGGCTACGACGCGCGGCCCGAGGCAATCCGGAACTTCGTCGCGTATTCGCTGAAGCGGCTCGGCGCCGACCATATCGACATCTACCGGCCGGCGCGCGTCGATCCGGCGGTGCCGATCGAGGAGACGGTCGGCGCGATCGCCGATCTCGTGAAGGCCGGCTATGTGCGCCATATCGGCCTGTCCGAGCTCGGCGCCGACACGATCCGCCGCGCGGCGGCCGTCGCGCCGATCGCCGACCTGCAGATCGAGTACTCGCTGCTGTCGCGCGGAATCGAGGCGGACATCCTGCCCGTGTGCCGCGAACTCGGGATCGGCGTGACGGCGTACGGCGTGCTGTCGCGCGGGCTGCTCGGCGGCGGCTGGAGCGCGGCACGGCAGGGCGAGCGCGATTTCCGCGCGGTCAGCCCGCGGTTCCAGGGCGAGAATCTCGCGCACAACCTTGCGCTGGTCGACGCACTGCGCGCGATCGCGAACGAGAAGGGCAGCAATCCGGCGCAGGTCGCCATCGCATGGGTTCTGTCGCGCGGCGACGACATCGTGCCGCTGGTCGGCGCGCGCAAGCGCACCCAGCTTCAGGATGCAGCGCGCGCCTCTGAGATGCAACTAACGGTAGATGATCTCGCCCGCATCGAAGCGGCGGTTCCCGCCGGGGCGGCTGCTGGCGAGCGTTATCCGGCCTCGCAGATGGCGCACCTGGACAGCGAGCAGGGACGGGGGCCGGCACACGGCGCGTGAGCGCCCGGGCGGCGCGCATGGCGGGATCGCGGATGGACGGGGCCGGCCGGAGGGGCCCGAGCCAGCCTCAGGCAAAACCAGATGGCGAACGGCGGGACGGTGGTTCACCATCGGCGCCGTATTCCACCGGACGAAACGCCTTCCATGCCAATTCATACGCTGACGATCATCGTGCTGGTCTTTCTGCTGGCCGGCGCGGTCAAGGGAATGATCGGCCTCGGGCTGCCGACGATCGCGATGGGGCTGCTCACGCTCGCGATGCCGCCCTCGGCGGCCGCGAGCCTGCTGCTCGTGCCGTCATTCATCACCAATGTGTGGCAGTTGTGGCTCGGCCCGTCGTTCGGGCCGTTGCTGCGACGTCTGTGGCCGCTGCTCGCCGGGCTGACGATCGGCACGCTGACAGGCGGGCTGCCCGCGCTCGCGGCCGGCAGCACGTGGACGCACGCGGCGCTCGGCATCGTGCTGGTCGCCTACGGCTGCTGGGGGCTTGCCGCCGCGCGGCTGCCCGCGCCGGGGCGTCACGAGAAGTGGCTGTCGGCCGTGGTCGGCTACCTGACGGGCGTCGTGACGGCCGCGACCGGCGTGTTCGTCGTGCCGGCCGTGCCGTACCTGCAGGCGCTGCGCCTGCCGAAGGACGACCTGATCCAGGCGCTCGGGCTGTCGTTTACCGCGTCGACGATCGCGCTCGGCCTGCAGTTGCGCGTGACGGGCGCGCTGCAGACCGTCGACCTCGGTGTATCGGCGCTGGCGCTCGTGCCGGCGCTCGCGGGAATGGTCGGCGGGCAATACGCGCGGCGCGTGATGAGCGAGCAGGCGTTCAAGCGCTGCTTCTTCGTCGGGATGATCGCGCTCGGTGCCTACATGGCCGTGACCGGATTGCGTTAAGGATCGGGACGGCCCGCATCGTCACAGCTGCGCTTCGATCGCGGCCTTGTCGATCACGGACCAGACCTGCCGGATCCTGCCGTCGTGAAATTCGTAGAACACGTTCTCGGCGAACGTCACGCGCGTGCCGTCCACCGCGAGCCCCATGAAGGTCCCTTTCGGCGCGCAGGCGAAGCGAAGCCGGCAGGCGACGCGCGGCGGTTCGCACACGAGCAGCCGGATTTCGAAATGGAGATCCGGGATGTCGCGGAAATCCTGCTCCAGCATCGCGCGGTAGCCGGTGAGGCCGAGCGGCCGGTCGTTGTGGATCACGTTGTCGGCGACGTACTGGCCGAGCGCCGGCCAGTCCTGCCGGTTCAGGCAGTCGATGTATGCGCGGTAGCGCATCGCGAGGTCAGTTGCGGTCATGGCTGCGGTTTCCTCCTCGTGTTTCGCGCGGTGGTTCCGGATGGCGCGCGTCGTTCAGCGCGGCGGTGTCTCGCCCGACAGATACGACACGAACGCCTGCGTGTATTTCGGCAGCGCATCGAACGACCGCGCGCAGAGCGTCAGCTTGCGGTGGCTCCACGCGTCGGACAGCTCGACGAGCCGCACGTCCATCGTCTGCATCGCGCGCTCGGCCGCGTGGCGCGACACGATGCCGATGCCCACGCCGCTTTCGATCACGCGGCAGATCGCATCGAAACTCTTCAACTGCACACGGTAGCGAATCCGCTTGCCGAGCGCACGCGCCTGGTCCGCGAGATGGACCTGCAGCGCGCTGCCGTCGGTCAGTCCGATGAAATCCGCGTCGGCGATTTCGTCGAACGCGACCGTCTCGCGCGCGGCGAGCGGATGCCCGGCCGGCACGACCGCGATCAGCCAGTCCTCGCGGAACGGCTTCTGTTCGAGCCCGCCGAGCCCGACCGAATCGGCGACGATGCCGACCTCGGCCGTCTTGTTGCGGATCGCGTGGACGATCTCCTGGCTCGAGCGCTCCTCGACGCTGATCGACAGTTTCGGATGATGCGGCAGATACGCGGCGAGCGCGTTGGGCAGGTATTCGCTCAGCGACGCCGTGTTGCACAGCAGCCGGATATGCCCGCGCAGCCCCTGGCCGTATTGCTGCAGTTCGCCGCGCATGTGGTCGATCTGCTGCAGCACCGTGCGCGCGTGGTGCTCCAGCGCGCGGCCGGCGTCGGTCACCTGGGTGCCCGACTTGGCCCGGTGCAGCAGCGGCACGCCGAGTTCGTCCTCCATCCCGCGGATGCGCTCGCTCGCGGCCTGCAGCGTGATGTGGGTGCGCTCGGCGCCGCCCGTGATCGTGCCGGCCTCGCAGATGTTCAGGAAGAGCCGCAGGTCGGTCAGGTCGAAGCGCATGGTGGGAGCAGGGGGCGCGTAACGATTGGAATGGCCGATACGTTAGCAGGAACCGCCGCGCCGGTCTCAGGCTGGGCTTGAGGCCCCGTTCGCCGGTTCCGCATTTTCGGGGCGGGATCGATACCGGATCATGGCCGCATATCGCCGGGGGAGACTGTCATGCGGATCGATTCGTCGTGGGGTGTGTCGTTCAAGATCGCATTGCACGTGCTGTTCCTGTGCATCGGTGTCGCGTGGGCGTGCGCGGAGCTGGTCAACTGGCTGCGCTGAGCGGGCGGCCGGCGCAGGCCGGCTCGCTGTTTGAAATAACGGCCCGACACGAAATTTTTTCCGCATCGTGCGCCCAAAGCTGTCAAGTTTTTCCGAATTCGACCGTATTACCGGTAACAAGCGTCTGCCGACGCCGGGCTCGTGATCGTTTGTCATCATTGTTTGCATCCGGTTACACGTTGGCCGTTCCGTTTTTGAGATGCTTGAAAGATTGTCAAACCGGAGTCGATCGTCCATGAAACTGCGCGAGATTTGCCGCAAGTCGGCGTGGCTGTCTGGCCTGGCCGCCGTGCTCGTCATGGCCGGTTGCGCCAGCCAGCCGTCCGTCCCGCCGAGCGACACGCTGGCGGGAGCGCCGTCGGGCCAGCCTGCCGTCGCGCGTGCGGCCACGCCCGCGACGCCGCCGCCTGCGCCGATTCTCGTCGCACAGAAGTACGTGGTGAAACGCGGCGACTCGCTGACGGGCATCGCGTCCGCGAACGACTGCAGCGTCGCCGACCTGCGCACCTGGAACAAACTGGACGCGCGCGGCAAGCTGCGCATGGGGCAGGTGCTGCGCATCGTCCGGCCGCAGCCGTTGCAGGCGCCGGCGGCGAATGTCGGCACGCAGGTCGGCGCGAACGGTTCGACGGGCGCGGGCCCGGCGAGCGCGTCGACGGCGAGCGACCGGCAGGTCGTGAAGGAAACCAAGCGGCATGCGGGCGGGGTGGCGCTCACGTGGCCCGCGCAGGGCAAGATCGTCGACGCGTTCCGGCCGGGGCAGAACCGCGGCATCCAGATCGCCGGCCGCCCGGGCGACCCGGTCCGCGCGGCGGCAGACGGCCGCGTGATGTATGCGGGCACCGGCCTGAACGATTACGGCAGCCTGATCATCGTCCAGCACAATGCCGATTTCCTGACCGCGTATGCGCACAACCGCAAGCTGCTCGTGAAGACCGGCGACATCGTGCGCCAGGGCGACGAGATCGCCGAGATGGGCGACGTCGACAACTCGCGTGTCGCGCTGCTGTTCGAGGTGCGGCGCGACGGCAAGCCCGTCAATCCGATGCCGTACCTGCCTTCGTCGCAAGGCTGAAGCGGGCCGCGCCGCTGGAACGCGGCCGCGCTCGCTGTTACGCTAGGGTGATTGTTCATGGGAGTCCCGCGTCCGCGGGGCCGACGGGCGTCTTGGGGGATGCGTGGCGAATGCCGTCGCGAGCCGGCCGTCGGCGTGAACGCGTGCGTATCGACGATGCGTGCGTGGCTCCCTGCCACCGTTTCCGACAGAACACCACTCATCCATGGAATATTCTCCGACACGCCGCTCGCTGTTGCTCGCCGCCGTCGCCGCGCCGTTCGTCGCCGCGTGCTCGTCGGCGCCCGTCGCCGACCAGGCGCGCGCCCATGCTGCCCAGGCGGAACTTGGCGCGCTCGAAAAGGCATCGAACGGCCGGCTCGGTGTCGCCGTACTCGATACGTCGAACGGCACGCGCATCGCGCATCACGCGCGCGAGCGCTTCCCGCTGTGCGGCACCTATGCGGTCGTGGCGGCCGCCGCGATCCTCGCGCGCGGTTCGCTCGATGCATCGCTGCTGCCGCGCCGCATCCTGTATCGCCGCTATGAAGTCGTGGCCGGCTCGCCGGTCACGGAAAGTCATGTCGATACGGGGATGACGATCGCGCAGCTGTGCGCGGCGATGCTGCAGTCGGGCGACAAGGGCGCCGGGAACCTGCTGATGGGCGTGCTCGGCGGCCCGCAGGCCGTCACGTCGTTCGCGCATGAAAGCGGCGACACGGTGTTCCGGCTCGACCGCTGGGAACCCGAACTGAACCAGGCCGCGCCCGGCGACGAGCGCGATACGTCGACGCCGGTCGCGATGGTCGACATGCTGCAGTTGCTGCTGCTCGGCGATACGCTGCGCGAGCCGCAGCGTGCGCAACTCACCGAATGGATGACCGGCGGCGCGCGCGGCGCGACCGGGATCGCGGCCGGCGTGCCGCCCGGCTGGCGTATCGCGGACAAGGCCGGCACCGGCGGCTACGGCACGACGACCGACATCGCCGTGCTGTGGCCGCCGTCGCGCGCGCCGATCGTGCTGGCCGTGTCGTTCACGCAGCCGCGTGCCGACGCGGCTGCCCGCGCGGATGTCGTCGCGTCGGCGGCGCGCATCGCGACGGGCGCGCTCACCGCAACGGCCTGAGCGTCCGACGCACCTCGCGTAAAGCCGGCGTTTGGCTTATCGTGTCGATCAGCGCGCGCCGGTGCCGGCGCGCGGCCTTGCCGCGCCGTGCTTCGGTGCGGTTGTTTCGTCTACCCCCTCGTCATGCGCCGACTTCCGCCCCTGCACGCGCTGCAGATCTTCTCGACCGTGGCCCGCCACCGCAGCTTCACGCGCGCGGCCGAGCAGCTGTGTCTCACGCAAGGCGCGGTCAGCCGGCAGATCCAGACGCTCGAGGCGCATTACGGATTCCCGTTGTTCAAGCGGCACGCGAAGGGCCTCACGCTGACGGCGGAGGGCGAGCAATTGCTGCCGGTGGTCGACGAGAGCTTTGCGCGGATCGACGACATCTCGATGAAGCTCACGCGGCAGCGCACCGATCTCGCGCTGAAGGTGCCGACCTGCGTGATGCGCTGGATGCTGCCGCGCATCATGCGCTTCCAGGGCGAGCATCCCGATCTCCATGTGCAGATCACGACCGCGTGGCAGCACGTCGTCGATTTCTCGACCGAGCCGTTCGATGCGGCGGTCGTCTATGGCACGTCGCCGGGCGCCGGCGTGTTCGCGCTGCCGCTGTTCGACGAGCGGCTGACGCCGGTGTGCGCACCCGAGTTGCGGCAGGCCGTACCGCTCGATGCGGTCGGCGATCTCGCGCGCCATACGCTGCTGCATCCGACTCGCGACCATCGCGACTGGCGCGCGTGGCTCGATCACGCGGGCGAGCGCGCCGTCGATGCGGAGCGCGGGCCGACCTTCGATACGCTCGACCTCGCGACCAACGCGGCGATGCAGGGCTTCGGCGTCGCGATCGGCGACGTGACGCTAGTCGACGACGACGTCAGTGCGCGCCGGCTCGAACGGCCGTTCGACATCGTGCTCGAAACAGGCGCCCGCTACTTTTTCGTCTATCCGGAGAATCTCGGCAGCCAGCAGAAGATCCGCGCGTTCAGCGACTGGATCGCGCGCCATCGCGACTGATGCACGGCCGCTCCGGCAGCGCGTCTCACTGGTAGGTCACGACGGCGATCATCGGCGCACGCGCGTTGCCCGGACGGTCAGGTAAAACGATTGCGCGCGAGGTCTGCGTAAAGGTCGTGGTCTTGATCGTGCGCAGGCTGGCCGCGTCGACGAACGCGACTTGGCCGCTCGCCGGGCGCGGGCAGTCGGGCCGCACCTGCGCATGCGCGGTGTTGGCCGTGTCGAGCGCGAACGCGCATGGCGGCTCGACGATCATGCCGGTGAAGTGGATGATGCCGCCCGTGTCGGCGGCAAATGATGAGGACGACGCCAGAAGCGAGACAGCCAGGGCAACCGAAGCGGCAAACGGGCGATGCTTCATGACAGGCTCCAGAGGGCAAGCGCGTCGCAGCCGGGCCGCTCGAATGGCAGTCCTCAACGCCGCGATGCTGTATGCGTAAACGGCAAATCCATCGGACCTCTTGAATGAAAAATCGGAAATAACGGACATAGGCAAACGGCGCCGTATTCCTCAAATCAATTTATCTCAAATTTGTGGAGGCGCAAGGCAGGGTATTGCCGGGGGTGTAGGCTGGCGGGAAGAGCGGCGAAGAGCTGGGGAGGCCGCCGCTCGATCGTTGAAGACTCAACGAGCGGACGATCCGGTGAATCGCGGTGGGCCAAAAGAAAACGGCCGCTCATGACGAGCGGCCGTATCGCATCGGAGCGAGCGATGTGGCGATCAGCCTGCGCGCTTGCGCACCGCGCCGACTACCACGAGCAGCACGATTGCGCCGATGATCGACGCGATCCAGCCTGCGCCCTGGCCCGGCGCATACCAGCCGCCGGCGCGACCGATGTAGCCTGCGACGAGCGAGCCGACGACGCCGAGCACGACGGTCATCAGGATGCCCATCTTGTCGTCGCCGGGCTTGAGCGCGCGGGCGAGGAGGCCGACGATGAGCCCGACCACCAGGGTTTCGATGAATTGCAGCATGAATGCCTCCCGATTGCTGTTGAGTTGTTGACGAAAGGAAATGGACTCGCCTGGCGCACCGGGGTTCCCCGTGGAGTCGAACCGGTGCGGGCGTGCCGAGTATCGCACGCCGCGCGAGTCGCGCGGATGTCACGGCGGCGGCGCATCGGTCATTGGCAGTCGAGCAGAACCTGCGCCGCGGCGTGAACCGAACCGGTGAATAACCGGCCGGCGGAGCATGAGCGCGGCCGGCATATCGTATTGCGCTCGGGTCATGTCACGCGCTGCGCGCACCGGCGCGCGCAGCGTCGTACCGTCGTCGCGCGCCGCGTGTCAGGCTGCCGGCGCGTCGATTGCCGGATCCAGGCGGCGATAGCCTTCGGTCGCGCGCAGCAGCGTGCGCGTGTAGTCGCGTGCGACCTGCCCGGCCCGCACGTCCTCGATCCGCAGCTGTTCGACGATCTCGCCGTGCTGCATCACCGCGACGCGCTGGCACAGGAAGCCGATCACCGCGAGGTTGTGGCTGACGAGGATCATCGTCAGGTTGCGTTCGCGATGCAGGCGGCGCAGCAGGTTGAGGATTTCGGCCTGCACCGATACGTCGAGCGCGGACGTCGGCTCGTCGAGCAGCAGCACGCGCGGCTCGACGATCAGCGCGCGCGCGATCGCGACGCGCTGGCGCTGGCCGCCCGACAATTGGTGCGGATAACGGAAGCGGAACGTCGGGCCGAGCCCGACCTCGGACAGCGCGCGGGCGATCCGCGCATCGGCGTCGTCGATCCCGTGGATCGACAGCGGCTCGCGCAGCGTCTGGTCGACCGTGAAGCGCGGATGCAGCGACGCGTACGGATCCTGGAACACCATCTGCACCTGGCGGCGGAATGCGCGCTCGGGCGTGCCGCCGACGGGCCGGCCGTCGATGGACAGGCTGCCGCCCGCGAGCGGCACGAGGCCGGTCAGCGCGCGCAGCAGCGTCGACTTGCCTGAGCCCGATTCGCCGACGAGCCCGAACACCTCGCCGTCGCGCACCGCGAAGCTTGCGTCGCGCACGGCGTCGACGTGACCCGTGCGGGTCGGGAAACGGATCGATGCGTGATCGACGTCGATCATCGTGCGGCCTCCTGCGGCATGTGAGAGGTCGGCGCGGGCGCAGCGGCGTCGAGCCACGCCGGATCGCGCCGCAGCACCGGCAGTTCGTCCGGCGGGTTCGCGAGCGGCGGGTTCGCCGCGAGCAGCCCGCGCGTGTACGGATGCGTCGCATCGCGCAGGTCGCGCGCGGCGCAGGTTTCGACCACGCGCCCCGCATACATCACCGCGACGCGATCGCAGAACGACATCACGAGCGGCAGGTCGTGGCTGACGAACATCAGCCCCGTGTTGTGCCGCGCGATCATCGCGTCGAGCACCGCGAGCACCTGCATCGACACCGCGACGTCGAGCGCGGAGGTCGGCTCGTCGGCGACCAGCAGGCGCGGGCCGGTCGACACCATCATCGCGATCATCACGCGCTGGCCCATGCCGCCCGACAGCTCGTGCGGATACGCATCGGCCACGCGCGCCGGATCGCGAATCTGCACGGCCGCGAGCGCTTCGACGATCCGCTCGCGCAGCGCGCGGCCGCGCAAGCCCGGCTCGTGCCGCCGGAACGCCTCGCCCATCTGCTTCGCGACGGTCATCACCGGGTTCAGCGAATACTTCGGATCCTGAAGGATCATCCCCATCTGGCTGCCGCACAGGCGCCGCCGCTCGCTGGCCGACATCGCGAGCAGGTCGCGGCCCGCGAAGCGCATCGTGCGGGCCGACCAGCGTGCGGCCTCGGGCAGCAGGCCGAGCAGCGCGCGGCCCGTCAGCGATTTGCCGGAGCCCGACTCGCCGACGATGCCGAGCCGTTCGCCTGGCGCGAGCGTTAGCGACAGGTCGCGCACCGCGTCGGTGACGACGCCGTCGTGCCCGCGAAAGCCGATTTTCAGGCCGTCGATCTCGCAGAGCGGGGCGGGCGCGGTGGTCGAATTCATCGGCATGTCATGCTCCATGGCGGGGATCGAAGACGTCGCGCAGCCCGTCGCCAAGCAGGTTGAACGCGAGGCTCACGAGCAGGATCGCGATGCCGGGCAGCGTCGCGACCCACCACGCGTCGAGCAGCACGTTGCGGCCCGACGCGACCATGAAGCCCCACTCGGGGCTCGGCGGCTGCGCGCCGAGGCCGAGAAAGCCGAGGCCCGCGACGGTCAGGATGATGCCGGCCATGTCGAGCGTCGCGCGCACGATCACCGACGACATGCACAGCGGCATGATGTAGCGCAGCAGGATACGTGGGCCCGACGCGCCTTGCAGCCGCGCCGCATGGATGTAGTCGGCCTGCGCGATGCGGATCGTTTCGGCGCGCGCGAGCCGCGCATACGCGGGCCACGCGGTGATCGAGATCGCGACGACCGCGTTGATCACGCCGGGCCCGAGCGCGGCCGCGAATGCGAGCGCGAGCACGATCTTCGGGAACGCGAGCGCGATGTCGGTGATGCGCATCAGCACGCTGTCGACGAAGCCGCCGCAATAGCCGGCCGTCGTGCCGATCAGCAGGCCGATCGGCACGACGATCACGACGACGAGCAGCGCGATGCCGAGCGTGAGGCGAGAGCCTGCGATCATCCGCGAAAGGATGTCGCGGCCGAGCTGGTCGGTGCCGAGCCAGTGCGATGCGGAGCCGGGCGGCAGCAGGCGGTCGGACAGCACCTGGCGCAGCGGATCGTGCGGCATGATCAGCGGGCCGACGATCGCGACGACGATCAGCGCAACCAGGATCGCGAGTCCGAACAGGTTGAGCGGATTGGCGGCGAAACGGCGCCAGCGGCGGTAGGCGAGGCCGAACGCGGCCTGCGAGCGCGACGCGGGCGCATCGGAAAGCAGCCACGCGCGCAGCGTGGGATGTGCGGCATTCATGGTCGGGTGGCCTTCGGCGTGGACGGTGACGGAAGCAGGATGGAAACGGTCATGTCGAAGCGGCCCTCAGCGCGCACGCGGATCGAACACGCGGTACAGCGCGTCGGTCAGCAGGTTGACGGTGATGAACATCATGCCGATCACGAGGGTCGCGCCGAGCACCGCGTTCATGTCGGCGTTCAGGAGCGCGCCGGTCAGGTACGAGCCGAGCCCCGGCCACGCGAACACGATCTCGGTCAGCACCGAGCCTTCGAGCAGGTTGCTGTACGTGAGCGCGATCACGGTGAGCAGCGGCACCGCGATGTTGCCGAACGCATGCCGCCAGATCACGCGCCGCTCGGACAAGCCCTTCGCGCGCGCGGTGACGATGTATTCCTGGCTCAGCTGGTCGAGCATGAACGAGCGCGTCATGCGGCTCAGATACGCGACCGAGTAGTAGCCGAGGATCGCGGCCGGCAGCGCGATGTGCGACACCGCGTTGCGGAACACGTCCCACTCGCCGGCAAGCGCCGCGTCGAGCAGCAGGCTGCCCGTGCGCGGGTCGACCATCCCGTCGTACACGGGATCGAGCCGGCCCGGGCCGCCGACCCAGTGCAGCCGCGCATAGAACAGCAGCAGCCCCATGAGCCCGAGCCAGAACACCGGCACCGAATTGCCGATCAGGCCGACGAAGCGTGCAATGTGGTCGATCGGCCGGTTGTGCTTCACCGCGGCCGCGACGCCGAGCGGCACGCCGATCGCGATGCCGATCAACGTCGCGATCGTCGCGAGTTCGAGCGTGGCGGGGAACACGCGCCTGATGTCGTCGAGCACGGGGTTCGACGTCAGCAGCGACATGCCGAGATTGCCGTGCAGCACGTCGCGCGCGTAGATCAGGAACTGCGTGGCGAGCGGCTTGTCGAGGCCGAGTGCGATGCGTTCGGCCGCGTAGGCCTCGGCCGACGCGCGATCGCCGAGGATCGCGAGCACGGGATCGATCGGCACCTTGCGGCCGATCACGAACGTCAGCGCGAGCAGCCCCGCGAACGTGACGGCGAGCGTGAGCGCCCAGCGCAGCGCGCGTAGCACCCAGCGTACGGCCGGGCGCCGCGCGGGCAGCGTGCGCAGTGCTTCGAGGGAGGAGGCGGGAGTCGACATGCGGTGAACCTTATTGCTTCTTCAGGTTACGGTACGACACGAGATCGTTGATTGGCCCGACGTCGAGCCCGCTCACGCCCGGCCGCGTCGCGACCTGCGCGACCTTCTCGAACATGATCACGAACGGCGAGCGCACGAGCATCTCCTTCTGCATCGCCTGGTACCGCTGCGCGCGTTGCGCGGCGGTCGGCTCGGCGAGCGCGGCGTCGGTTTCCTTCGTCAGTTGCGCAATGTCCCAGCTGTTGCGCCAGGCCAGCATCTTATAGCTCGATTTGTCGGAGTTGTCGGGGTTCCATGCGAAACCCTGCGCGTTGCTGTGCGGGTCGATGTAGTCGGCCGACCATTCGCCGATGTAGATGTCGTGCTGGCGTGCGCGGTATTTCGCGAGCGTCTGCTTGTTGTCGCCGGGGACCAACTGCACCTTGACGCCCGCCTGCGCGAAGTTCGCCTGCACGGCCTGCGCGATCTCCGTGTACGGATAGTCGTTGCGCACGTCCATCGTCACCGAGAAGCCGTTCGGCACGCCGGCCTTCGCGAGCAGCGCCTTCGCCTTCGCGACGTCGAGCTTGTACGGGTTCGAATTCAGCGTGCCGAGGAAGCCTTCGGGCAGGAAGGTCTGGTGCACCTTGTAGGTCGTCTTCACGACGTTGGCCTGGATCCCCGCATAGTCGACCAGCCACTTCAGCGCTTCCTGCACGTCGGGCTTCGCGAGCGTCGGGTTCTTCGTGTTCAGGCCGAGATACAGCAGCGTCGCCTGCGGCGAGGCCGCGACTTTCGCCTTGCCCGACTTGACGACCGACGCGAGATCGTCGGGGCTCAGGTCGCGCGCCGCGTCGACGTCGCCGTTTTCCAGCAGCAGCCGCTGGCTCGCCGCTTCAGGCACGTGGCGCAGCACGATGCGCTTCATCGCGAGCGGCAGCCGGTAGCCGTCGAAGCGTTGCAGCACGATGCTGTCGCCGGCGCTCCACTTGACGAGCTTGTACGCGCCGGAGCCGGCCTCGTTGGTCTTCAGCCACGCGTTGCCGAAGTCGTTGCCCTGCTGGTGCGACAGCAGCAATTTCTTGTCGAGCACCGACGCGGGCCACGAGCCCAGCACGTTGAGCACGAAGGTCGGCGCGTATTTGTGATCGGTCGTGATCGACACCGTCTGGTCGTCGACCTTCTTCACGTTCGCCGCGACGTTGGCCTTCGTGAGCCCGATGCCGGTCAGCACCGCGGCCGGGCCCTTGTCGAGCAGCACCGCGCGCTGGATCGACCACGCGACGTCGTCGGCCGTCAGCGGGTTGCCCGAGTGGAACTTGAGGCCCGAGCGCAGCTTGAACGTATAGGTCAGCCCGTCGGGGCTCACGGTCCACGACTGCGCGACGTCGCCGTTGAATTTCGACGGGTCGCGCAGGTCGACTCGTACGAGCCGGTCGTACGTGTTCGCGACGTATTCCTCCGGCACCAGCTCGTAGATCTCGCCGGGATCGAGCGTCGTGAATTCGTCGAGCAGCGTGGCCATCACGAACATGTCCTTCGGCGTTTCCGCGCGGGCGGCGGAAAGCGGAACGGCGGCGAACAAGGACGCGGCGGCCAGCGCCGCGATGAGCCGGGAGGTCGGGAATTTCATGGGCGCTTCTCCATCTGTCGTTTGAGTCGTTGAACGTGAACGTGCAGGAAAAAGGGGGCGTGCAGCGTCGTCACATCAGGCGCCACGGGCCGCTCGCCGCGTTGTCGATCGGCGGCAGCGCGCGCGAGCCGGGTAGTTCGTAGTGCCACCATTCGCTGTCGATATGCGCGAAGCCGGCCGCATGCATCACGCCGAGCAGCAGCAGCCGGTTGCGTTGCACTTGTTCGGGCAACCCCGCGTGAAAGTGGCCCGACGCGGCCACCATCTCGTCGAAGCCGGTGCCCATGTCGAGCGGCTCGCCGTTCGCGCCGACGAGCGTCAGGTCCAGCGCGGTGCCGCGGCTGTGGTTCGACCCGCGGCCGAGATCGGCGACGAAGTTCGGATCCGGCAGGAAATCCCACAGCACCTGCTGCGCCTGCGGCGGGCGGTACGCGTCGTAGATGCGCAGCGTGAAGCCGGCCTGCGCGGCGACGTCGACCGCGCGGCGCAGCGCGGCTTCGGCCGGCTCGACCAGCAGACAGTGCGCGTTGCGGTAGATCGGCTTGCCGGTCAGGTTGCGCTCGCTCGCGTAGACGAGATCGATCTCGACGCGATGCGTGGCGGGTGTGATTTCGACGAGGCGGGGCGGGTTCATCGGCGCTCGGGTGCTCAGGATTCGAATTGGTCGAACGTGTGCTGCAGTTCGCGGTTGCGCGCGACGCGCCGGTCGATCGCGGGACCGAGGCGGTCGACCACGGCGGTAATGAGCAGGTTGAACAGGCAGGTGAGCGGCGCGAGCGAATCCCAGAACTGGCCGACGTCGGTCTTTACCTGCAGCAGATCGGCCGGCCATTCGCGCGCCCACGGGCAATAGAGATCGGTGACCAGCGCGAACGGCTGGCCGCGCTCGGCGGCCGCCTGGCAATAGCGGCGCGCGCTGCGCGAATAGGCGCGCATGTCGGTGACGATGCAATACGGCCGCTCGAACTCGGAATTCAGCGAGTCGACGTACGAGCCCGATTGACCGTCGGAATAGAACACGCGTGGGCGCAGGTATTCGAGATAGCTGCTGAACGCATTGCTGATGCCGCGGGTCGACTGGATGCCGAGGATGAATACGGCATCGGCATGCGCGATCCGGTCCGCGACCTGCGCGAACACCGGTTCTTCGGCGAGCCGGTACACGTGGCGGATCGCGTCGAGTTCGCGATCGAGCGACGACGCGAGCGTGCCGCTGCTGCGATCGCTGTCGCGTTCGCCTGCGGCCGTTTGCGTGGCGGCGGCGCGGCGGTATTCGTCGAGGCGGTCGGTGATCATCCACGGGCGGTCGCCGCCGCCACGCAGCTCGCGTTTCAGGTCGTCGAGATTCCGGTAGCCGACGCTGCGCAGGAACCGCCCGACCGAAATGCCGCTGGTGCCGGTCTGCTGCGCGATCTGGTCGGCGGTTTCGAGGCCGAGCCGATCGAGGTTCGCGAGCATGTAGCTCGCGATGCGCTTCGCGGTCGGCGTCAGCTCGGCAAAGCGGGATTCGACGGTATGGGCGAATGCGCAGGTCATCGGGCCGTTAGATCGTTGTCATTTGATGATTTGATGTCATCTATCTAACAAAGCCAAAATCATGGGCGCCATCGAATAAAAACTATGGATCGGCGCATTTCGATAGGGTAAGAGAGGTTCCCCTCGCGATTACAAAGTCCCAACTCGATCAGCTTTACTCATTAATCCAGGTTAATAATTCATTTAATTTTTAAGTCGACTTGTATTTAACTTGCGTCACGGCATGCCGATTTTCGAAAAATGAAAAAGCGGTGAACGTCCGTAGTGAATATTCGATTAATTGAAATGGTGAAGAGGCAACCATGACGAATCTTTCTCGACGCAGGATGTTGACGAGCACGGCGGGCGCGATTGCCGCCGCCGGCATTGCGGTAACGGCCAAGGCGGCTTCGTTCGGCAATCCGGACAGCCCGCCGGAAGGGGCGATAAACGCGCGCAACAAGCAGGGATTGACCGACCCGGGGCCGAAGAATCCTGCATTGGCGAATCAATTCCCGTCTTTCCAGGATCCGCCGGCCACCGATATCAACGGCATGCCGTTATTCTGGGCGTCATTCAATAACGCGCATAAACGCATTCAAAACGGCGGATGGGCGCGCGAAGTCACGCAGGACGATTTCGCGATTTCGGAAACCATTTCCGGCGTGAACATGCGGTTGACGCGCGGCGGCATTCGCGAGATGCATTGGCACCAGCAGGCCGAGTGGGCAATCATGCTCGACGGCCGCTGCCGGATCACCGTGCTCGACGAACTGGGACGCCCGTCGGTGCAGGATGTGAAAACCGGCGATCTCTGGTATTTCCCGCCCGGCCTGCCGCACTCGCTGCAGGGAATCGGCACCGACGGCGCCGAATTCATGCTCGCATTCGACAACGGCCGCGCGTCCGAATTCAACACGCTGCTGCTGACCGACTGGGTCGCGCATACGCCGCCGGACGTGCTGGCGCTCAACTTCGGCGTGCCGGCCGACACGTTCAAGAACATTCCGCTCGACAACCTGTGGATCTTTCAAGGCGACGAGCCGGGGCCGCTCGCGGACGCCCAGCGTGCATCCGCGTCTTCGGCCGGTGCGCCGCCGCACCCGTTCATCTTCTCGCTCGGCGCGATGAAGCCGTTCAAGAAGACGCGCGGCGGCGAGGTGCGGATCGCCGACAGCACGAACTTCAACGTATCGCAGACGATCGCGGCGGCGCTCGTCACCGTGCATCCGGGCGGCATGCGCGAGCTGCATTGGCATCCGAATGCCGACGAATGGCAGTACTACCTGCAGGGCGAAGCGCGGATGACCGTGTTCGACACGGGGCCGAAGGCGCAGACGGCAGACTTCCGCGCGGGCGACGTCGGTTACGTGAAAAAGAGCCTCGGACACTACGTGCAGAACACCGGCAACACCGATCTCGTGTTCCTCGAAATCTTCAAGACCGACCGCTACGCGGAGGTGTCGCTGTCCGACTGGCTCGCGCACACGCCGCCGAAGCTCGTCGAGGCACACCTGAATATCGCGCCTGACGTGCTCGCGCGGTTTCCGCGCAATCGTCCCGACGTCGTGCCGCTGTAACGCCGCAGCGGCCGGCAAGCGGCAGGCCGGCCGCCGGGCCCGCTCCAGGGCCAGCCTTCCTCATTCGAACGGAACCCGACCATGATTCCCATCACGAGCAAATCCAGCAGCGGCTTCGCGCTGCCCGATCTGTCCACCGATCGCGCCGATCCCGCCGATGGCGCGGCACGCGCCGCGCTGGAAGGGCGTCGCACCGGCATCGCCGCGCTGTTGCCGTTCGTCGGCCCGGCCGTGATCGCATCGATCGGCTATATGGACCCCGGCAACTTCGCGACCAACATCCAGGCCGGCGCCGCGTACGGCTACCGGCTGCTGTGGGTCGTGCTCGCCGCGAACGCGATCGCGATGCTGTTCCAGGCGATGTCGGCGAAGCTCGGCATCGTGACCGGTCGCAACCTCGCGGAGTTGTGCCGCGACCATTTCCCCGCGCCGATCGTGTGGAGCATGTGGATTGCATCGGAGATCGCCGCGATGGCGACCGATCTGGCCGAATTCCTCGGCGGCGCGCTCGCGTTCGCGCTGCTGTGCCACCTGCCGCTGTTCGCGGGGATGATCGCGACGGCGCTCGCGACTTGCGCGATCCTCGCGCTCGAGAAGCGCGGCTTCCGGCCGCTGGAAGCCGCGATCGCGGCGCTGGTCGGCGTGATCGGCGCGTGCTATCTCGGCGAGCTGATGATCGCGCCGCAGGACTGGCAGGCGGCCGCGTTCCATCTCGTCGTCCCGCAGATTCCCGATCGAGCGGCGCTGACGATCGCGGTCGGGATCATCGGCGCGACGATCATGCCGCATACGCTGTATCTGCATTCGGGCCTTACGCAGGATCGCATCGCGCCGCGCGACGACACGGAGCGGCGCCGGCTCATGCGGTTCTCGAACCGCGAGGTCGTCGTCGCGCTCGGCCTCGCCGGTTTCGTGAATCTCGCGATGGTGATGATGGCGTCGTCGGCGTTCCACGCCAGCGCGCCGGGCATGGCCGATATCGGCGACGCTTATCACACGCTGATCCCCGTGCTCGGGCCGGCGGCCGGCGTGCTGTTTCTCGTCGCGCTGCTGACGTCGGGGGTGTCGAGCTCGGTGGTCGGCACGATGGCCGGGCAGGTCGTGATGCAGGGCTTCATTCGGCGCCGCCTGTCGGTCTGGATGCGGCGCGCGGTGACGATCGCGCCCGCGTTCGCGGTGGTCGCGTGCGGCTGCGACGTCACCCGCGCGATGGTCGCGAGTCAGGTGGTGCTGAGCTTCGTGCTGCCGATGCCGATGATCGCGCTGCTGATTCTGTCGGCGCGCAACGACGTGATGGGGCGCTACGCGATGCGGATGCCGTTGCGGATCGTCGCGGGCGCGGCCACGGTCGTGATCGTCGGGCTGAACGCGTATCTGGTGTGGGCGGCGTTCAACTGAACGCCGCGCGCGGCGCAGGCGGGGCGACGGCGCCCGGGCGGCGGCCCCGAGCGGCCGCACGGGTAGCGCCGTGAAGCTATTTTTTCAACGTCCGGTAGGACACCAGATCGTTGATCGGCCCGATCTCCGGCCCGGTCGTGCCGGGGCGCGTGGCGACCTGCACGACCTTCTCGAACATGATGATGAACGGCGAGTTCGCGAGCACGGACTTCTGCAGCGCCTCGTAGCGCTGCGCGCGCTTCGCGGACGACGGCTCGACGAGCGCGGCCTCGGTATCCTTCGTCAGCTGCGGGATGTCCCAGCTGTTGCGCCACGCGAGCATCTTCGTCTTCGACTGGTCGGAATTGTCAGGATTCCATGCGAACCCGCGCGCGTTGCTGTTCGGGTCCATGTAGTCGGGCGACCATTCGCCGATGAAGATGTCGTGCTGGCGCGCGCGGTACTTGCCGATCGCCTGCTTCGCATCGCCCGGGATCAGCTTCACGCGGATGCCGGCCTGCGCGAAGTTCGCCTGCAGCGCCTGCGCGATCTCGATGTACGGATAATCGTTCGGCATGTCCATCGTCACGTCGAAGCCGTTCGGCAAGCCGGCCTTCGCGAGCAGCGCCTTCGCCTTCGTAACGTCGAGCTTGTACGGGTTCGAATTCAGCGTGCCGAGGAAACCTTCGGGCAGGAAGGTCTCGTGCACCTTGTAGGTCGTGCTGACGATGTTGCGCTGGATGCCGTCGTAGTTGACGAGCCACTTCATCGCCTGCTGCACGTCCGGCTTCGCGAGATTCGGGTTCTTCGTGTTCAGGCTCAGGTACAGCAGCGCGGACACCGGCCACGACGCGACCTTGATCTTGCCGGCCTTGCTCAACGCGGCGAGGCTGTCGGGGCTCAGGTTGCGCGCGGCGTCGACGTCGCCGTTCTCGAGCAGCAGCCGCTGCGCGGACGCCTCGGGCACGTGGCGCAGCACGACGCGTTTCATCGCGTACGGCGCGCGGTACTTGTCGAAACGCTGCAGCACGATGCTCTCGTTCGGCGACCACTTGACGAGCTGGTACGGGCCCGAGCCCGCGTCGTTGGTCTTCAGCCAGCCGCTGCCGAAATCGTTGCCCTGCTGGTGCGACATCAGCAGCTTCTTGTCGAGCACCGACGCCGGGCACGCGCTCAGCACGTTGAGCACGAAGCTCGGCGCGTACTTGCGGTCGGTTTCGAGCACGAAGGTCTGCGGATCGACCACGCGCACCTTCTGCATCACGTTCGCCTTCGTGAGACCGAGATCGGCGAGCACGCCGGCCGGGCCCTTGTCGAGCTGGATGGTGCGCTGCAGCGACCATGCGACGTCGTCGGCGGTGACCGGGTTGCCGGAATGGAAGGTCAGGCCCGGGCGCAGCTTGAACGTGTAGGTGACGCCGTCGGCGCCGACCGTCCAGGATTGCGCGATCTGCCCGTCGAAGTGCGTCGGGTCCTTCAGGTCGACCCGCACGAGCCGTTCGTAGGTGTTCGCGACGTACTCGGACGGCACGAGCTCGTAGATTTCGCTCGGGTCGAGGGTCGTGAATTCGCCGAGCTGGGTGGCGACGACGAAGATGCCGGGCGGCGTCGCGGCCTGCGCCGGCAGCGCCGGAACAAGCGCGACGAGCGCGGCGCTGACGAACAGCCGGGACAGCAGATGCTTCATGCGGGCTCCGTGGAAAGGGAATCGTGGTGCGATTCTCTCATCGACGGCGGCCCGGATGAAAATATTCGACGGGCGCGCATGACGGCGCCCGCGGTACGGCATGCGGGCCGGGCGGGGCGCCCGGCACCGGCGGCGCTCAGATCACGCAGCGCGCGATCGCGAAGCGCATCGCTTCCTCGGCTGGTTCGCTGCCCGAGCCGCGCACGACCTTGACGACCGAGCCGTTGCCCGACGGCGTGAGCGTGACGAAGTACGAGCGCGAGCCGACGGTGATGTCGGTCACGCCGTTGTGCTGCGACTGCTCGGTGCCGGACAGGCGGCTGTCGAGGCAGTTGGCGATCGCGTGTGCCGGGCGCGCCGACGACACGTACATCATCGGCGCCGAGCCGGACGCGGCCGAGTTCGACGAAGGCGCGGAACCGCAGGCGGCGAGCAGGGCGGCGGGAAGGAGCAGCAGGAATCGTTTCATGATCGGAATCGTCGTGGGTCGTGTCGAGGCTGGGGCGCGGGGTACGCGAAACGCGGAGCTTCGCGACGAAACCGCCGGAATCGTGCCGTTTTTGACGGTCGATACGGGCGGCGGCTGACGTCGGAGTATACCCGCGGCACTTGACGCATACGGCCTGCTGAAACGATTCGATACATAAGCGCCCGCTGTCGCGCGGCGGCAGCGGGCGTTTCAAAGGATGGCGAATCGACGCTTGTCGGCGTTACTGGCCGATCTTGTGGCCGACCGCGTTTTCCTGCCGGTTCAGCCCGTGCTTTTCGCTCGAACAGCGATAACGGCGTGCGATCAATGCGCGCCCGCTGCCGCCGCGTCCGCATCGCCGCCTGCCGAGCGCGCCGGCTTGGTAATCCAGATCAGCGGAATGATCGCGATGAAGATGATCGCCGACACGTAGAAGATATCGTTCAGCCCCATCACGGCCGCCTGCGAATCGACCGAGCTGTTGAAGAACGCGAGCGCCGAATCGGGGCTCAGGTGCAGCAGCGAACGCGTTGCGTCCTGCTGCTGCGTGAAGATCGGGTTGCCGGCGCTCGCCTGTTCGGTGAGCCGGACGTGATGCAGGATCGTGCGGTCGTTCCACGCATTGCTGATCAGCGACGTGCCGACCGCGCCGCAGAACGTGCGGCCGAAATTCGACAGGCCGGCGGCCGCGGGAATCTTCTCCGGCGGCAGCCCCGACAGGATGATCGCCGTGAGCGGCACGAAGAACATCGCCATCGGAATGCCCTGCAGCAGCGTCGGCAGCACCAGATCCCAGTGCGACACGTCGGTGTAGAACGTCGTGCGCATCATGAACACGACCGCGAAGCCGACGAACGCGAGCGTCGCGATATAGCGCGGGTCGGTGCGCGACAGAAGGCGCCCCATCACCGGCGTGAGCAGGATCGCGAAGATCCCGAGCGGCGCGGTGGCGAGCCCGGAGTCGATCGCGCGATAGCCGAGATAGCCCTGCATCCATTGCGGCAGCAGCACCAGCGTGCCGAAGAACATCCCGTACGCGACCGAGATCGCGATCGTGCCGCCCGCGAAATTGCGCTGCGTGAAGAGCCGCAGGTCGACGATCGGATTGGCCTCGGTCAGCTCCCACACGAGAAAGAAAGCGAAGCCGACCAGCGCGACGATGCCGAGCGCGACGACGACGGGCGAATTGAACCAGTCGAGATCCTTGCCCTTGTCGAGCATGATCTGTAGCGACGCGACCCACAGCACGAGCAGCAGGAGGCCGACCATGTCGATCGGCAGGCGGCGCACGGGCGATTCGCGATCCCGGAACACGAACCACGTGATGGCCGCCGCGAAGAAACCGACCGGAACGTTGATGTAGAAGATCCACGACCAGTTGTAGTCGTAGGTGATCCAGCCGCCGAGCGACGGCCCCGCGATCGGGCCGACGAGCGCGGTCATCGACCACAGCGCGAGCGCCGTCGCCGATTTCTGCCGCGGCCATGCGCCGAGCAGCAGCGCCTGCGACAGCGGCGCGAGCGGCCCGGCAACCGCACCCTGCAGGACGCGCGCGGCGAGCAGCGTCGGCAGGTTCGGCGCGATCCCGCACAGCCACGACGCGAACACGAACAGCAGGATCGACGTGACGAACAGGCGCACCTGGCCGAAGCGCTGCGTGAGCCAGCCCGTCAATGGAATCGACACGGCGTTCGCGGCCGCGAAGATCGTGATCACCCACGTGCCTTCGTCGACCGACACGCCGAGGTCGCCCGAGATCGTCGGGATCGCGACGTTCGCGATCGACGAATCGAGCACGTTCATGAACATCGCGAGCGATACCGCGATCGTGCCGATCGCGAGCCGGCCGCCCGTCAGGGGGCCTGGAGTGGACGAAGAGGACATGGCGTTCCTGCGTGATGGACGAAAGCCGTACGGCGCGCGCCGTACACGCGCGGCGGCCCGACAAGCGGCGCCGTCGCGTGCGGTGTACGGTTCGATCGGTGGTCTGGATTGCGAAGCCGTGGCGGGCTTCGCGGGGCGGGCTATCGCCGGTCAGGAGGGTGCGGCGCGGGTGATGCGCCGGCGGGCAGCCGGTGCGTGGCTGCCGTAGCGTGTGTGGTTGTTTTTCATCGCCACAGGCTAACCATGCGGCGAACGGCGATCAATGCTCGCGCGCTCATTAATTCCTTTCCTGCACCGCAATAATGTAGTCGACGTGCATCGATTGCCGCTCGTGCGTGGCCGGTTACGGCGCGGTTCGCCACGTGGCGAACAGTTCCGTCATGAACTCGACGAACGCACGCACCTTGCTGTCGAGCGTGGCGCGGCGCGGATAGAGTACGTGAAGCTCGACGTCGTTCGTCCGGTGCCAGTCGGGCAGCACGATCTCGAGCTCGTTCCTCTCGAGCCGCCGCGCGGTGAAGTGCGTGGAGATCAGCGCGATCCCGCCGCCGCTCGTGGCCTGTCGCAGCACCGTGACCGATTCGTTCGAGATCAGGACGGGCTGCACCGGGACGTCGGCCACTTCGCCGTCCGTGTTGCTGAGCCGTAGCGTCAGGCCGGGCGCATCGCGGCCGACGAACAGGATGTCATGTTGCGCGAGATCGTTCGGCGTGCGCGGCCGTCCGGTGCGATCGAGGTAGGCCGGACTCGCGGCGAGCTTCGCATGCGACCAGCCGAGCGAGCGCGCGACGTAGCCCGAATCGTTCAGCTGGCCCGCGCGCAGCGCGACGTCGAAGCCGTGCTCGACGAGGTCGAGCGGGCTGTTGTCGTAGATCAGTACCAATTGCACCAGCGGGTGACGCCGGCGAAATTCGGCGAGCGCCGGTTCGAGCTGAAACAGGCCGATCGCATAGGGCACCAGCACGCGCAGCGTGCCTTCGGGGTCGGTTCGAAGCGTGCGGACCTGGCGATCCGCGTCGAGCAGGATGTCCTCCGCGCGCAGGCAGCGTTCGTAGTAATCGCGCCCGGCTTCGGTGACGGACACGCGGCGCGTGGTCCGGTACAGCAACTGCACGCCGAGATCGTCCTCGAGATGCTTGACCTTGCGGCTCACGCGACTGAGCGGCATGTCGAGTTCCACGGAGGCGGCGGTGAAGCTGCCGCGCTCCACGACGCGCAAGAATATTCGGATGCTATCGAGATTCATACAAGCTTGTTACGTGTTCAGCGTGCGCGCATCTTACCGTCGTCGGTCCGACCGCTGCATTTTCATGTCAGTTATCCAGATTATTCCGTACGCTGCAATACCGCATTCCGTTCAGCCCGGTAGTGACGCGTACCGCACGATCGTATGCTCGGCGCATGAAATTTACCATCCCCGGCTTGCCGCCGATCGCGGCCGTGCGCGCCGCGCTGCGCGATGCGCGGCCCACACTGCCGCCCGGCGCGCTCGGCTTCGCGCTGCGCAATACCGCCGCGTCGTTGCTCGCGCTCTATATCGCGTTCCGGATGAATCTGGACGATCCGAAATGGGCCGCGTCGACCGTGTGGATCGTCGCGCAGGGCAGCCGCGGAATGGGGCTGTCGAAGAGCCAGTACCGGATTCTGGGCACCGCGATCGGTGCGGCAGTAGCACTGGCGCTGACCGGCGCGTTCGCGCAGACGCCCCAGTTGTTCCTGCCGGCACTCGCCGCATGGATCGGCCTGTGCACGGGCATCGCGACGTTCCAGCGGAATTTTCGTGCGTATGCGGCGGTGCTCGCGGGCTATACGGCCGCGATCGTCGCGATGGATGCGGTATCCGCGCCGCTGCATGCGTTCGATATCGCGGTCGCGCGGTTTTTGTACGTGGTGGTCGGCATCCTGTGCGGTGCGCTGTTTGAGACGGTGTTCGCGCCGGGCGCGCCGCTGAAGGACGTCCGCACGCGGCTCGCGCGCTATCTCGACCGCGCGGTGGCGGTCGGCGCGGGCGCGCTGCGCCGCGAGCCGAACGCCGCGGCCGCGCACCGGCTGTTCGCGGACGCGCTCGAACTCGATACGGCGGCCGAATATGCGGCCGCCGGCGCGCCGCCGGTGCGCAACATGATCGGCCATCTGCGCGTGGCGGCGCTCGGCGTGCTCGCCGCGCAGGCCGCCGGGCAGGCGATCCGCGAGCATGCGGCGCGCGACGGCGATGCGCCGGAACCGCTCGTCGACGAGGCGGCGAGCGTGCTTGGCCGGGTCGCGGTGTCGGGCGACGCGGCGCGCGAAATGGCGGCGCTGCGCGCACGCGTGGACGATGCGCTGCGTGTCGAAGCAGCCGTGCCGGCCGGCCCGGACACGTCGCGCCTGCTCACGCTCGACCGGCTGTCGGCGCTGCTCGGCGGGTTCGACCGCGCATTCGCGAGTCAGGCATTGCTCGACCGGTCGGCGCCACCGCCTGCACGCGTGCGCTACGCGTTCCACCGCGATCCGGTGCTCGCGTGCCACAACGGCATCCGCGCATTCATCGCGGTGCTGGCCGCGTCGGCGATCTGGATCTTCACCGCGTGGCCGGCGGGCGGCGGGTTCGTCGCGATCACGGCCGTGGTGAGCGCACTGTTTTCGACGCGCCCCAATTCGGTGCGTGCGATCGTCGGTTTCATGAAAGGCACGGCATGCGCGGCGGTCGCGGGTGTGGTCTGCAACTTCGCGCTGCTGCCCGCGATATCCGGCTTCGAGATGCTGGCCTACATTCTCGGCGTGTTCCTGGTCGGCACCGGCATCGCGATGCGCGATCCACGCACGGCCTCGATGGGCAGCGCGTTCTCGATCTTCTTCTGGAATTTCACGTCGCCGGACAACACGACGCGCATCGGCGACGCCGCGTTCCTGAATAGCGCGCTCGCGACGCTGCTCGGCATCGCGTTCGGCGCGCTGGTATTCGCGCTGGTGTTTCCCGGCGATCCCGGCACGAGCCGGCGACGCCTGCATCGCGCGGTGCGCGGCGATCTGGCGCGGATCGCGCGCGATCCGCAGGCGTGGTCCGCGAGCGCGTGGCTGAGCCGCACGGCCGACCGCCTCGCGCGCGAGCTCGGGTTCGCGGGCAGCGTGCCGCAGACGCTGATCGAGCGCGACATGCGCGATCTGCTCGCGATCTGGGGACTGGGCGACAGCCTGCTGTCGCTTGCCGAACTGGCCAGGCGCGAGCCGGCCGCGCGCCGCGCGGCGGCGGTGGTGCGCGGGTGCGTCGCACGGGCTGATTTCGCGCGGCTCGAACGAGCCTGCGACGCGGCGGGCCGCCTGTTGCAGCGGCGCTTGGCCGTACGCGACGGTGCCGATGCGCATGCGTTGCTGAACGGCGTGGTGCTGCTGCGTCGGATCGCGGACGCGGCAGCCAAGCATGGCGACTTCCTGCGTCGCCGCCGCGATTGAGCAGGGGCGGCGGCTCAGGTGAGGCGGTAGGACGGGCCGGGCGTCACCTCGGCCGGCAGCGGCTCGTGGTTCAGTTCGAGCAGCGTGCGCTCGATCTGCCGCGTCATCGCATCGAGCGCGAGATGGTTCGGCCCGTCGCCGAATGGCTCGGCGATCGCATGGGCGATTGCGTCGAGCGCGATCAGCGTATAGGCGACGAAAACTGTTACAAAAGGTGTCGCCGCGCCGATCGAATCGACGAGCCCGAACGGCAATAACACGCAATACGCGTAGATCGTCCGGTGCAGCAGCACGTCGTAAGAAAACGGAATCGGCGTCGATGCGATGCGCTCGCAGCCGCTCACCGTCGACACGAGATCGTCGAGGCGCGCGTCGAGCATCCAGAGCCGCGTATCGGCGAGACGCCCGGCGTCGGCGCGCGCGGCCAATGCTTCGCGCAGTTCATGAACGATGACGACCGGGCGAAACCGGGCCGCGACGATGCGCGTATGGGTCCCGTCGTCGAGCAGCGCGCGCAGGTCAGCCGCCGGATCGGTGCCGCGCAGCTGATGCTTCAGCGTATGGACGAACGCGATGACCTTGCGCACGAACGCCTGCCGCGCGGCGGCGTCGGCGTCGATCGCGCCGTAGCAGAGTGCTTGCGACACCAGCGTGCGCGTGGCGGTCAGCACGCCGCCCCACAGCTGCCGGCCCTCGCGGTAGCGCTCGTAGCTCGCGTTGTTGCGAAACCCCGCGAAGATCGCGAGCGTCAGGCCGATCAGCGTGAACGGCGTCGGGTTCAGCGGCACCTTCTCGCCGAGCACGCGGCCGCCGCCCCATACCGCGACGACGCTGATCGCGAGCGTCAGCACGAGCTGCGGGAGGATGGTCGGCAGCACCGAACCGTTCCAGACGAGCAGCATCCGCAGCCAGTGCTCGCGCGGTCGAACGATCATCGCGGCGCTCCGTCAGGCGGCAGCCGACGCCCGCGCGGCCGCGCGATGCAGCAGGACCGGCACCGACTTCGACGTCGGCGTGTTGCAACCGTCGCCGACGCTGTCGAGCGGCACCAGCGGGTTCGTTTCCGGGTAGTACGCGCCGATGCAGCCGCGCGGGATGTCGTATTCGACGAGCAGGAAGCCGTTGGCGCGCCGCTCGATGCCGTCGTGCCACACGGTTTCCATGTCGACCCATTCGCCGGCCTTCAGGCCGAGCATCGCGAGATCGTCGCGGTTGACGAACACCACGCGGCGCTGGCCGAACACGCCGCGATAGCGGTCGTCGAGCCCGTAGACGGTCGTGTTGTACTGGTCGTGCGAGCGCGTCGTCATCAGCGTCATCAGGCGCTCGCCGTGCAGCGCGCGGGCGCGCTGGATCGGCGTATCGGTCGGCAGCGCGTGCGCGATGAAGTTCGCCTTGCCCGTCGGCGTCAGCCATTCGCGATCGCGCGACGCGACGCGCAGGTGGAAGCCACCCGGCCGCGCGATGCGCGCGTTGTAGTCGTAGAAGTCGTCGAGCGTTGTCTCGATCGCGTCGCGGATCTTCGCGTAGTCGTCCTTGTACGCGAGCCAGTCGATCTTGCCGCTGCCGAACAGCGCATGGCCCATGTGCGCGACGATCGCCGGCTCCGACATCAGGTTCGCGGAAGCCGGCTTGTTCATCCCGTACGACACGTGGACCATGCTCATCGAGTCCTCGACCGTCACGCCTTGCGGCACGTTGTCCTGCAGGTCGATCTCGGTGCGGCCGAGCGTCGGCAGGATCAGCGCGTCGCGGCCGTGGACCAGGTGGCTGCGGTTCAGCTTCGTCGTGATGTGCACGGAGAGCGCGCAGCGGCGCAGGCCTTCCCACGTGCGCGGCGTGTCGGGCGTCGCCATCGCGAAGTTGCCGCCGAGGCCGATCAGCACCTTCACGCGGCCTTCGAGCATGCCTTCGATCGTCTCGACGACGTCGTAACCGTGATGGCGCGGCGGCTCGAAGTCGAACACGTGGCCGAGCCGGTCGAGGAACGCCGGCGACGGCTTTTCCTCGATGCCGACCGTGCGGTTGCCCTGCACGTTCGAGTGACCGCGGACCGGACACAGGCCGGCGCCGGGGCGGCCGATGTTGCCGCGCATCAGCATCAGGTTCGTCAGCATCTGCACGGTCGCGACCGAATGCTTGTGCTGCGTGATGCCCATCCCCCACGTCGCGATCACGCGCTCGCTGCGTGCATAGCGTTGCGCGAGCGCGTCGATCTGCTCGTACGGCACGCCGCTTTCGGCCGTCAGCGCCGGCCAGCTTTCGTTGCGCAGATCGTCGGCGAACGCGTCGAAGCCGGCCGTGTGTTCGTCGATGAACGCGGTGTCGAGCACGCGCGGCGCGCCGGCGGCGCGCGCGGCGTCGTCGAGTTCGAGCACGCGCTTGGCCATCCCCTTGATCAGCGCGAAATCGCCGCCGATCGTCGGCTGGATGAACGTCGACGCGATCGCGGTGCCGGACATCGTCAGCATCTCGAGCGGGCTTTGCGGATCGGCGAAGCGCTCGAGCCCGCGTTCCTTCAGCGGGTTGATCGACACGATCGTCGCGCCGCGCTTCGCGCATTCGCGCAGCTCGCCCATCATCCGCGGATGGTTGGTCGCCGGGTTCTGGCCGAAGATCAGCAGCATGTCCGCGTGCTCGAAATCGTCGAGCGTGACGGTGCCCTTGCCGACGCCGACCGACGCCGGCAGCCCGCGGCTCGTCGCCTCGTGGCACATGTTCGAGCAGTCGGGGAAGTTGTTCGTGCCATACCGCCGCACCAGCAACTGGTACAGGAACGCCGCCTCGTTGCTCGCGCGGCCCGATGTATAGAACGCGGCCTGATTCGGATCCGGCAGCGCACGCAGGTGGCGCGCGATCAGCTCGAACGCGTCGTCCCACGCGATCGGCACGTAGCGGTCGGTGCGGGCGTCGTACACCATCGGGTCGGTCAGGCGGCCGTGCTGTTCGAGCTCGAAATCCGTCTGTTCGAGCAGCTCGGTGACCGTGTGCGCGGCGAAGAATTCGGGCGTCACGCGCTTGCTCGTCGCTTCGGCGGCCACGGCCTTCACGCCGTTTTCGCAGAATTCGAACGTCGACGCATGCTGGCGGTCGGGCCACGCGCAGCCCGGGCAGTCGAAGCCGTCCGGCTGGTTCTGGCGCAGCAGCGTGCGGTAGTTGCCGCCCGTGACCTTTTCCTTGATCAGGTTGATCGCGACGGCTTTCAGCGCGCCCCAGCCAGCGGCCGGGTGGTGATACGGTTCGATGCGCGCGGCGGCGGATTTCTTTTTCATGATGCGGGTGTTCAGGGGCGATGTAGCGAGAGTACGCGCGGCGCCAGGGCTGCTGTGTGTACACCTGCCAACTTCAAAAAAGAGTACAGTTTCGGCCATTCAGGCGGTGCGGACCGCAACTGTGTTGTCGAAGGGAAGTTGAAAGGGAGGCGCGTGAAGCGTTACGAACAACTGGCCGACGATCTGCACGCGCAGATCGAGCGCGGCGTATACCGGCCGGGCGAGCGGATTCCGTCGGTGCGGCAGGCGAGCCGGCAGCAGCAGCTCAGCGTGACGACCGTGCTGCGCGCGTATCTCGTGCTGGAGAGCCGCGGCCTGATCGAGAGCCGGCCGCAGTCCGGTTATTTCGTGCGGGCGCGGGTCACCGAGCCGGCCGAGGCCGAGCTGCACACGTCGGCGCCGGCGGCCGAGCCGTCGGCGGTGGACGTGAGCCGGCTCGTGCTGTCGACGCTGCGCTCGATCGCGCGTGACGATGCGGTGCCGCTCGGCTCGCCGTATCCCGATGCGTCGCAGTTTCCGGTGCAGCGTCTTGCGCGCTATGCGCAGGCGATCGGGCGGCGGCGCACGCGCTGGGGCGTGATCGACGACCTGCCGCCCGGCAACCAGGAACTGATCCGCCAGATCGCGCGGCGCTACGCGGAGCGCGGGATCGCGATCGAGCCCGGCGAGATCGTGATGACGATCGGCGCGACCGAGGCGATCAACCTGTGCCTGCAGGCCGTCGCGCGGCCGGGCGACACGATCGTCGTCGAGTCGCCGACGTTCTACGCGATGCTACACGCGATCGAGCGGATGGGCATGCGCGCGCTGGAGGTGGCGACGCATCCGGGCGACGGCATTGATCTCGACGCGCTCGAACGGATCCTCGAGCGCGAGCGCATCGCCGCGTGCATGGTGATGCCGAATTTCCAGAATCCGCTCGGCTTTCAGATGCCCGATGCGCGCAAGCGCGCGCTCGTCGAACTGCTCGCGAAGCACGGCGTGCCCGCGATCGAGAACGACGTCTATCACGAGCTGCATTTCGGCGACACGACGCCGAGCGCGCTGAAGTCGTACGACCGCGACGGGCTCGTGCTGCATTGCGCGTCGTTCACGAAGAGCCTGTCGCCGCGCTACCGGATCGGCTGGGCGATGCCGGGCCGCTACCGCGACCAGGTCGAGAAGCTGAAATTCCTGAACACGCTCGCGACGCCCGCGATCGAGCAGCTCGCGATCGCCGAATACCTGAAGCACGACGGCTACGATTTCCACCTGCGGCGGATGCGCAAGCAGTATGCGCAGCAGGCGAGCCTGATGAGCGCGATGGTGCGGCGCTTCTTCCCGGCGGGCACGCGGCTGTCGCAGCCGCAGGGCGGGTACGTGCTGTGGGTCGAGTTGCCGCCGCAGGTCGACGCGATGAAGCTGTATGCGCTCGCGCTCGGGCAGGGCATCACGATCGGGCCCGGCCACATGTTCTCGGCGAGCGCTGATTACCGGCATTTCATCCGGCTCAACTACAGCTATCCGTGGTCGCGGCAGATCGAGGATGCGCTGAAGGTGCTGGGGCGGCTCGCGTCCGAGTGCGCGGGGCGGTGAACGGCGCACCGGCCATCCGGCGCATGTCGAAGCCCGACGGGTGCTGGTACACGCGCAGCCCGAATTCCGGCAGCACCGCGATCAGGTGATCGAACAGGTCGGCCTGGATCGTCTCGTAGTCGACCCAGCTCGTCGTGTCGGTGAAGCAGTACAGTTCGAGCGGAATGCCTTCGGCGGTCAGCGGCAGCTGGCGCGCCATGCACGTCATGTCGCGGCGGATTCGTGGATGGCCCTTCAGGTAGTTCGCGACGTACGCGCGGAACGTGCCGAGGTTCGTCAGCTGGCGGCGGTTCGCCGGGCATTCGCCCGCCGTGCCGAGCGTGCCGTTCCATTGCGCGATCGCGTCGACCTTGTCTTCCAGGTAGTCCTTCAGCAGCGTCAGGCGTTCGAGCCGCGCGATCTCGTCGTTGTCGAGAAAGCGGACGCTCGTCGCGTCGATGAACAGCGCGCGCTTGATGCGGCGTCCGCCCGCTTCGGTCATCCCGCGCCAGTTCTGGTAGCTCTCGGTGATCAGCTTCCACGTGGGCACCGTGATGATCGTGTGATCGAAGTTCGCGACCTTCACCGTATTCAGCGTGATGTCGATGACGGTGCCGTCCGCGCCGGCCGACGGCATCGTGATCCAGTCGCCGATCCGCAGCATGTCGTTCGACGACAACTGCACGCCGGCGACGAGGCCGAGCAGCGTGTCCTTGAAGATCAGCATCAGCACCGCCGACATCGCGCCGATGCCCGACAGCAGCAGGCCGATCTGCTTGCCGGTCGCGTCGCCGATCACGACGAGCGCGGCCGTGATGAACATCACGAGCTTGACGAGCTGCATCGCGCCTTTCAGCGACAGGCGCGGCTGGTCGCGATGGCTCGTGCGATGCGTGTGTTCGAGCGCGGACAGCGTCGCGCTGATCGTCATCGACACCAGCAATACGATCAGCGCGAACAGCACCTTGTCGGCGGCCTGCGCAGCCCCGGCCGGGATACCGGGCACTGCCGCGAGCCCGAGCTTGATCACGACGAACGGCACGATGCGGTTCAGCCACTTGAATGCGCCGAACTCGAACAGCGCGTCGTCGATGCGCGTGGCCGACAGCCGCGCGATGCGCGCGACCACGCGGAACAGCAGGAAATGGACGGCGGCCGTGATCGCGCCGGCGCCGGCGAGCAGGATGAGGAGGCCGACGAGCGGCGCAAACCAGGATTCGTTCAGGGTCATAAGGGCAGGCAGGGTCCTTCTCGTGCGTTGAATCTGCGCCGCGATGCGGCGCGCGCCCGACGAAGGGCACATGAAAGGGACCGTGATTGTGCCATCGGGTTTCGGGCGGGTGCCGGGAATGCATGAGGTGCTCGCGTCGATGGATATCCCGCGGGTGCTTGGTTATGCACACATCGCCGGCATGCCGGCCGTGACGGGCCTCTATACGGTGTTCCTCGCGCTGATCGCGTGCGCGTGCTGCGGCGCGTCATGCACCTTCCCGACACTGCATCAGACGCTGTAAGCATCAGGCACGACGCCGGCACAGCAGATGCCGCGCGTCGTGTACCGGCAGGCCGCGTCTTCAGCGCGAACCGGCCCGCGCGCCCCCCATCGGTCGTGCGCCCGCGCCGCTCGACCATCGCGGCAGCCGCAGCGTCGTCACGAAGCTCGCCGCATGCAGCGCGCAAAGCAGGCCGAACGCCCACGCGTAGGCGACTCCATGCGTGCCGCCCGTCGACACGGATTCGGCCTGCAGCCGCCATGCGAGAAACAGCGTGCAGATCGTCATGAACGTCGGGCCGCCGAGGCGCTGGACGATATTGAGCGACGTCGTCGCCATCGGCAGGTTGCGCCGTTCGACCGACGCATACGCGGCGGACATCGACGGGATGCCGATCGCGCTCTGGCCCATCCCGCGCAGGAACAGCGCGGGCACCAGCACGTACGGATCGTAGCCGGCCAGCGCGAGATACGTGATCGGCAGCGTCGCGACGAGCGCGAGCATCGCGCCGGCGGCGGCCAGCCGGCGCACGCCGAACCGGCTCGTCAGCGCGCCCATCAATGGATACGTGACGAGCATGCCGAGCCCGAGCGGGGCCAGCAGCCAGCCCATCTCGCCGGGCGAGCGGCCGCATGCCTGGATCAGGAACACCGGAATCAGCATCTGCCCCGCGTAGATCGCGCCGTTCGACAGGAACTGCGTGGCGGCGGCCGCCCCGAACACACGCGCGCGAAACAGCGCGACGTCGATCAGCGCATGCTCGCCTTTGCGTCGCTCGACGCGCAGGAACGCCGCGAGCAGCAGCACCGAACCCGCGATTGCCGCGATACCCGGCACGGCGTCGATCCGCTCCGCGCCATACAGGAACAGCACGAGCGCCGGCGACAGCAGCGCGAGACCGACCCAGTCGAGCTCGCGCCGCTGCGTTTCCTCGCGATCGCCGGGCAGGAACCACACGGCCAGCGCCAGCGCCAGTGCGCCGACCGGCAAGTTCACGAGAAAGAGCCAGCGCCACGACGCGTGCTGCAGGATCGCACCGGCGACGACCGGGCCGAGGATCGGCGCGATCAGCACGGGCACCGCCGCATAACCGATCACGCGTGCCATCTGCTGGCCGGCCACGCGCGCGATCATCATCTGCGCCATCGGCGCGAGCAGCCCGCCGCTGACGCCCTGCAGCACGCGGAATGCGATCAGCGACGGCGCGGACCACGCGAGCCCGCACAGCGCCGACGTCAGCGTGAACGCGGAGAAACACCACAGGTACAGCGCTTTCGCACCGATGCGGTCGACCAGCCAGCCGTTCAGCGGCAACACCAGCGTGAGCGCGAGCAGGTAGCCGCTCGTCACCCACTGGATCGTCGACAGGCTCGCGTGCAGGTCGGTCGCGAGGCTCGACAGCGAGACGTTGACGATCGTCGCGTCGAGCTGCGACAGCAGCCCGCCGAGCGTGGCGACCGCGCTGACTTTCCAGATCGCCGGATCGAACCGGCCAGCCGCATGGCCCGGCGCCGGCCGGGCGCGCGTGCCGTTCATGCGCCGCGCCGGTCGAGCAGCGCGAGGATGTCTTGCGTCGAACCCGTCTCGCCGAGACGCGGGAACACCCGTTCGATGCTGTTCGTGTGCGCGTGCGCGTCGAGGTCTGTCATCGCGTCGACCGCCAGCGTCACGTTGTAGCCAAGTTCGTGCGCCTGACGTGCCGTCGACTCGACGCCGATGCTGGTCGCGACGCCGGTCAGCACGATCTGCGTGACGCCGGCTGCTTTCAGGTACGCGTCGAGATCGGTGGCGGTGAACGCGCCCCAGGTCTTCTTCGTCACGACGTGGTCACCCGGCTGGCGGTTCAATTCGGGTACGAGGTCGGCCCAGTCGGCAGGCGGCGCATCACGACGCGCCTGCTGCTGCCTGCGGCCCGGCGCGCTGCCGTCGACGTTGACGAGTACGACCGGCAGGCCGTGCTCGCGGAATGCGTCGAGCAGTTCGCGGGTGCGCTCGATCACTGGCGCGACCGGGTGGGACGTGGGCAGCGCGACGATGCCTTTTTGCAGGTCGATGACGACGAGCGCCGTGTTCGTGTCGAGACGGGTTGTGCTCATGGTGCGGGTGCTCCGTGAATGGGGCAAAGGAACGCGTGCGCGGGGATGCGGCGCCGCACGCAGGCGGAGGTCATTGCTCGCCGATGCGCCGGATCAGCGGAATCGCGGCGGCGAGCGTACGGATCTCGTCAGGGTCGAGCTTCTCGATCGCGGCGCCGAGCCACTTGTGCTTCGCGGTGTCGCGCTTGCGTCGTGCTTCGCGGCCGGCCGCGGTCAGCAGGAACAGGATCTGGCGGCCGTCGGTCGGGTGCGGCTCGCGTTCGACCAGCCCGTCCTCCTCGAGGCTCGCGAGAATCGCCTTCATCGACTGCGGCTTCATCGCCTCCGCGCGCGCGAGGTCGGCGGTCGTCATCGGGCCCTGTCGTTCGAGCCGCGCGAGTGCGCTCGTCTGCGACATGCCGAGCCCTTCGGAGTCGATCTCGGAGCGCAGCCGGCGAATCAACTGGCCGACCGCGAGGGTCAGGTTGGCGGCGACGGTGTCGGCGGAAACGCCGGGTGTGCGTGGTGGTGTCATGTGGCGGAGCATAGAATACGACAGCTAAACTTGCAAGTTTACCTGTCGAATTGAGTGTGAGTTCGGGATGCGCGGTGCGTGGGCGCGATCGGGCGGGGGAACGACGGGCGTTGGCGCGGCAGCGGCCGGTCGGCGGAACAACAGGGTGAGCGGTACGGCCCGGTACTACGCGCGGCGCGGCGATGGAACCGGAACCGGCACGACGTCGTGGTACTTCGGCGAAGCATTTTCGTGCAGCAGGTCGCCGAGATATTGCGCGAGTTCGTCCGCGGCGAGCGCGGACGGAATCTGCAGATTGGCCGGCCGCCGCTTGCCTTCCGCGCCGAGATCGAACACGGTCCAGCGGCCATTCGAGCGCACGACGGCGAGCAGGCGCCCGAACGCGTTGAAACGGTATTCGTCCTGCATGGCACCGCTCCTTTGAAGGTACGCGCCGGCCGCGCGCGTCGTGCTTACTGGATCGAGCAGCTCAGCCAGCGATGGATCTTCAGCGCATCGCTCGACACGCCAGCGCGTGTCGGTGCGCCGAGCAGCACGATCGTTTCGCGGCGGCCCTTCACGCGCATGCGCATCACGACGCCGTGCCCCGATTCGTTGATGAAGCCGGTTTTCTGCAGCCGGATCGGCAGGCGGCCGTTGCGGACGAGCGGATCGGAGTTCACGTACAGCAGCTCGCCGTCGCCGGCCTGCACGGTGGTCGACGTGTCCGTCGAGAAGTAGCGTATCAGCGGATCCTGCGCGGCCGCGCCGACGAGCCGCGCGAGATCCTCGGCGGTGGACACGTTGTGCGGCGACAACCCGGTCGGTTCGCGGAAATGCGTATCGCGCATCCCGAGCCGGCGCGCCTCACGATTCATCGCCTTCACGAACGCGGCACGGCCGCCCGGATAGTCGCGGCTCAGCGCGGCAGCCGCACGATTTTCCGACGACATCAGCGCGATATGGAACATCTGGCGGCGCGACAGTTCGGCGCCGATCGGCAGCCGCGAACCGGTGAACTTGATCGTGTCGCGGTCGCGTGAAGTGACGCGCAGCACGCCGTTCAGCGGCCGGTCCGCGTCGCGCGCGACCACGGCCGTCATCAGCTTCGAGATCGACGCGATCGGCCGCACGGTGCGTGCGTTGCGGGCCAGTAGCGGCGTGCCGGAATCGACGTCGAGCACGTAGGCCGCGCGTGAGTGCAGCGTGCGCACCGCGCGCGGGCTGTAGCCGCAGCTCGCGAGCAGACGCGGCTTCGCGGCGGGGCGCGGACGAACCGCGTTCGTGCGTTTCGCGCGCCGGTGCTGCGGCGCGGGCGCGGCGTGACGCTTGACCGAGTGATGCTTGACGCGCGGGCGGCGGTGCTTGACGGCCTTGTTCTTGCGGTGGGCGGGGGCCTTCTTGACGACTTTCGCCTGCGCATGCGGCGCCGCGGTGCGATGCGGCTGCGCGCGCTGCGCGGACGCGTTCGTTGCGAACGCCAGTGTCAGGAACGCGATGGCGAGGATCAGGGTGGTCCGGGCGCGAGGCAGGCGCGCGATGAGGCCGGTCAAGCGAAAGTCTCCTTTTCACGCGCGTTGCGGCGGCGCGAAATGCATGGGCGGTGAGCGGGTGCGTGAAATTATAAGGCGCGATCGCGAGGCGATGACGATCGATGTGCGCGCAACGATGCATGATGCGGGTGGATTCGTGCTGTTTTTTTGCGGATGGCGCGACATGCGCGTCCGGCGGAATGCGCGCGACGAGCAGGCTCAGCGCGGCCAGTTCCGGCGCGACACGACCGCGAAGCTGATCGCGATCGAACCCGTGACGGCGCGCGGCGGCGCGTCGTCCAGCGCATCACCGAAGCGAAAGCGGCGGCTGCGTCCGTCGACACGTTCGGCACGACGCTCGGGCGCCGGCACATCGGCCTCGACACGGCTTTGGTCGGCGGCCACCGTGTCGCACGAGATATCGGTCAGGCACTCGGCCGCATGATCAACGGGCATGACAGTGAATTCCAGGAAGGGCATGTCCGTATTGAACGTCACCGCGTTCGATCAGTAAAATGAATGTTTCGATCGATATGATTCCTTTAAAGAATGGAATTGAAACTGCTGCGCACCTTCCTGACGGTCACCGAACTCAGCCATTTCAGCCGCGCGGCCGACGCGCTGCACATGAGCCAGCCGGCGCTGAGCAAGCAGATCGGCGCGCTCGAGGCGAGCCTCGGCGGCAAGCTGTTCGAGCGTGGACGGCACGGCGCGGAACTGACGCCGTTCGGCGAACGCTTCCTGCCCGATGCGCAGGCGCTCGTGCGCGATGCCGACGAGATCCTGGCGCGTGCACGGGAGGCGACCAGCGGACAACGCGGGCATTTGCGGCTCGGCATCTGCCTGTCCGTGCTGACGCTCGTGCCGAAACTCGTCGCGGAATTCCGTCGGCGCAATCCGGGTATCGCGGTCACGCTGAGCGATCTGTCGTCGTCCGAGCAAACACGCCGGCTGCGCGCCGGCAAGCTCGACGCCGGCTTCCTGCGTCTGCCGTCCGATGAAGGGCTGTCGTCGTTCAAGGTGATCGACGAGGCGCTCGCGCTCGCGGTGCCGCCGCATCTCGGTTTCAAGCGCGTGCCGGCCGATCTCGACGTGCTCAACGAGATCGGCTTCATCGCGCTGCAGCGCGCACGCGGCCCCGGGCTCGCCGCGCAGATCGACCGGTGGTGCGTCGAGCGGCGCTTCGTGCCGCAGGTCACGCAGCAGGCGGAGGACGTGCAATCGGTGCTCACGTCGGTCGCGGCCGGGGTGGGCGTCGCGTTCATTCCGTCGGGCGCGCAGTACCTGCTGCGCGACGCGACCGTCCTGCCGCTCGACGGCAGGGACGCCAAATGGCGCGTCGGGCTCGCATGGCTGTCCGATCGCGACGATCCGGTGACCACGCGTTTCGTGTCGTTCATGCGCGCGGCGATCAAGGGTGCGTAACGGCGGCGTATAGTGCTCGCGATGGCATCCTTCCTGAATTCCGGCCCGGCGCCGGCTCACGAATCCGAACCGATGACTTCAGCATCCGACGACGCCCCGCTCGATCCCGCACTCGTTGCGACGCTCGCGACGCTGCACGAAGCCGCGACCGATCCGTCCGGCAAGACCTGGTCGCTGCCGAAGATCGCGAAGCGCACGCAATTGCCGATGAGCGCGCTGCGTCGCGTGCTGACGCAACTCGACGCCGCCGGCCTGAGCGCGACGGCGCTGAGCGACGACGGCACCGGCAGTGCCGCATTGACCGAAGAGGGGCGCGCCGTGTGTGCGCAACTGTTCGGCGCGAACGACGCCGAATGAGAAAACGGACCGCCCGAAGGCGGTCCGTCGCATGACCGTTCGACATGCGGCATCGGCCGCATCACCGCGATATCACCACCGCACCGTCAACCGGCGCCGCGTTATCAGAACCACTGCTTGTAGCGACGCACATAGATTGTCTTGACGATCTGCGCGAGCAGGATGTAGCCGACCATCGTCGCCGCGAGCCACAGCCAGTAGGTACCCGGCAGGTGCATGAAGCCGAGCGAATCGGCGAACGGCGAGAACGGCAGCCAGCAGCCGATGGCGATCGCGGTGAAGGTCGACAGCAGCACCGGCAGTGCGGCCGTGCTCTGCAGGAACGGGATCTTCTGCGTGCGCAGCAGATGCACGACGAGCGTCTGCGACACGAGGCTCTCGATGAACCAGCCCGAGTTCATCACGACCTGGCCGCCCGTGCCGCCGTGCAGGTGATACATCGCGCCCGCGCCGAACACGGTCCACATCAGGATGTACGTCGTGATGTCGAACACCGACGACGTCGGCCCGACCCACAGCATGAAGCGGCTGATGTTGCCGGCTTCCCACTTGCGCGGCTTCTTCAGGAACTCCGGATCCATCCGGTCCCACGGCAGCAGCATCTGCGACGTGTCGTAGATCAGGTTCAGCACCAGCAGCTGGGTCGCGAGCATCGGCTCCCACGGCAGGAACGCGCTGGCGACGAGCACCGAAAACACGTTGCCGAAGTTCGAGCTGGCGGTCATGTTCAGGTACTTCAGGATGTTGCCGAACGTCTCGCGGCCCTTGATCACGCCTTCCTCGAGCACCATCAGGCTCTTTTCGAGCAGGATGATGTCGGCGGTTTCCTTCGCGATGTCGGCGCCGCTGTCGACCGAGATGCCGACGTCGGCGTCGCGCAGAGCGGGCGCGTCGTTGATGCCGTCGCCAAGGAAGCCGACCGTGTGACCGTTCGCCTGCAGTGCCTTCACGATGCGCGCCTTCTGCAGCGGCGTGAGCTTCGCGAACACCGTCGTGCGTTCGACGACCTGCGCGAGCGTCGCGTCGTCGAGCGCCTCGATTTCGGCGCCGAGCACCGGCTTGCCCGGCTGGAGGCCGACCTGGCGGCAGACCTTCATCGTGACGGTCGGGTTGTCGCCCGTCAGCACCTTCACCGACACGCCGTTCTCGCGCAGCGCGGCGAGCGCCGGCGCGGCCGATTCCTTCGGCGGATCGAGGAAGGTCAGGAAGCCGCGCACGACGAGGTCACGCTCGTCGGCGGTGCGGTACTGCTCGCGTTCGTCGCCGCGCGCAATCATGCGCGTCGCGAGCACCAGCACGCGAAAGCCGTCCTCGTTGTACGCGTTCGCCTGCTCGAGCAGCCGCTTGCGCGCGACGAAATCGAGCGGGCGCACGCCGTCCTCGTCCTGTACATGGGTCGACACCGCCAGCATTTCCTCGACCGCGCCCTTGCAGATCAGCAGGTGCGTGCCGTGCGTGTCCTCGACGACGACCGACAGGCGACGGCGCACGAAATCGAACGGCAGCTCGTCGATCTTCTTGTAGCCTTGCGGCTTCACGCGCTCGCCGATCTCGTCGGCGCGCGCGACCACGGCGATGTCGATCAGGTTCTTCTGGCCGCTCTGATGGAAGCTGTTCAGCCAGCCGAGCCGCAGGATGTCCTCGTTCTTGTGGCCGGACAGGTCGAGATGGTGTTCGAGAATGATCTTGTCCTGTGTGAGCGTGCCGGTCTTGTCGGTGCACAGCACGTCCATCGCGCCGAAGTTCTGCACGGAGTTCAGCCGCTTCACGACGACCTTGCGGCGCGCCATCGCGATCGCGCCGCGCGCGAGGTTCGCGCTGACGATCATCGGCAGCATCTCGGGCGTGAGGCCGACGGCCACCGCGAGCGCGAACGTAAGCGCGCTCAGCCAGTCGCCCTTGGTCAGGCCGTTGATCATGAACACGATCGGCACCATCACGAACATGAACTTGATCAGCAGCCAGCTCACGCTTGCGACGCCGCGATCGAAGCTCGTCTCGATGCGCTTGTGGCTCACGACGTTGCGCGCGAGCGAACCGAAGTAGGTGTCCTCGCCGGTCGCGACGACGACGGCCGTCGCGGTGCCGCTGACCACGTTGGTGCCCATGAAGCACACGTTCTCGAGATCGAGCAGCGACGTCGACGCGTCGTTCGCCGCGCCCGGCGCGCCGGCCGTACCCGTGTTCGCCGACTTGCCGGCGACCGCGCCCAGCGTGTCGTACTTCTCGACCGGCAGCGCTTCGCCGGTCAGCACGGCCTGGCTGATGAACAGGTCGCGCGACGCGAGCAGGCGCACGTCGGCGGGAATCATGTCGCCGGCCGACAGATGCACGATGTCGCCGACCACCACTTCGCGCATCGGCACCTCGCGGCGCGTCGGCTCGGATGTGTCGGTCATCGCGCGCTGCACGGTCGCCGTCGTGCGAACCATCGCCTTGAGCTTTTCGGCCGCACGCAGTGAACGGAATTCCTGCACGAAGCGCAGCAGCGCGCTGATCGTGACCATCGTCAGCAGGATCGTCATGCCGACGTAGTCGCGCTCGCCCGGCTCCGCGAAGTAGACGTCGGTGCAGAAGCTGATCGCGGCCAGCACGAGCAGCACATAGACGAACGGATTGTGGAACGCGTGCAGCAGCTGGCGGGTCCAGTGCGGCGGCTTGTCGTGCGCGATTTCGTTCGGACCGTTGTGCTGAAGGCGATCGGCGGCCTGGTCGTAGGTCAGGCCGCGCGTGCTGGTGCGCAGCGACTTGAAGGTTTCTTCGAGCGGGCGGGCCGCTTCCTGCGCGGCGCGCATGATGCGCGGTTCGTTCTGCTGACCGGGGCCGGCGTGGATGAAGCCGCGCTGTTTCTTTTGCGTGGGTTTGCGTTGTGTCATGAGTCGCTCCTTGCGCACGAGGCGGCGGGCGGGGAGCGACCGTGACGTTATCGACGCACGAGCGCTCCCCGCCGCGTCGCGTCAGGCGCGATCGGGTGTGGATCGGTGAAGGGGGGAACGCTCGCCGGCGCGCGGAGTGTTGCGGTCGGAGGATCGATGCGCAGCGGCGCACCGGCGAGCGATAATCGGCTACTGTCGTCCGGGTTCATCTGCACTCCTGTCGGTTGCGGGTAGCGGGCACGTGCGATCGGCAGCCGCGCACGCACGAAGGCGCGCGGCGCAACGGCACGCGAACGGAACACGCGCGCAGCTCGCGCGGCGCGCAGCACGAACACACGCGCGGCAGCGCACCGTGGCGCAGCGCGGGCATTCGGCGATATCGAAAAAATTCGGCGGGGGATTCTGGCCGGTAATCAGGCCGGAAGGACGCCGCATCCTGCTTCCCGGGATGCGGCAGAAGACGAGGCTCTGCGCGGTTTCCTCAGGCAGCAGTCAAGTTGGTCGAGGACCAACTACAACTCGCATCGGTGTTCACAGAACACTCCATGTAATCAGACGGGGCGATGGTAATGGGTCGTCGTGCGAAGCGTCAACCTTTTTTCCGCCCTTTATTTTCAGGCAATGCTTGCAGAACGTTAGCGCGACGAGATCGGCTTCGCGCATGAAAAAACCGCGCGCATGGCTGCCATGCGCGCGGTTGCGTCGACGCAGCGTGCGGCTTACTGCATGGCAGCTGTGACGGCGGCGCCTGCATCGGCGATGCCGGCGCCCGCCGGCAGCGCGGTGCACGACGTGCTGGCCGGCAGCATCGCCGCACGCGCACCGCCTTGCAGCTTCTGCTGGATCTGCGCGGGCGTGAGATTGCCGTTCACCGACAACATCAGCCCGACGATGCCCGATACCTGCGGCGTCGCGAGACTCGTGCCGCTCGCGGTGCCGTACGTATCCGCGCCCGGCGTCGTGGTGCCGCCGTTGGCCGTCGACAGGATGCTGACGCCTGGTGCGCTCAGCGCGACGTCGGAACCGAAATTGCTGAACGATGCGCGGCGGCCGGTCGCGTCCGTCGCGCCGACGCTGATCACGCCGCGGCAGTTCGCGGGCTGGTCGAACGCGGTCGACAGGCCGTCATTGCCGGCGGCGACGATGACGGTCACGCCCTTCGCGTTCACGTCGTCGATTGCCTGCTGGAACGTCGCGCTGCACGCGCCGACACCGCCCAGGCTCAGGTTGATGACCTTCGCGGGATTCGGGTTGGCCGCCACGCCGGCGACCGGAATGCCGGCCGCCCAGCGCATCGCGTCGGCGATGTCGCTCGTCTTGCCGCCGCACTTGCCGAGCACGCGCACCGGCAGGATCCGGCCGAGCCACGACACGCCGGCGACGCCGATACCGTTGTTGGCGTTCGCGCCGATCACGCCCATCACGCGGGTGCCGTGCCAACTGCTGGTGCTCGGCTCGCTTGCGCAGTGATAGTACGGGCCGCTGGCGTCGTCGAGTTCCTGTTGCGTGACCCAGTCACCCGGATCGGTCGCATCGGTGCCGCGCGCCTGGCCGTTGTTGCTCGTGTTGACGTTCGAGATGAAGTTGTAGCCGGGCAGCAGGTTGCCGACGAGGTCGGGGTGCGGCCGGTAGCCGGTGTCGAGCACGGCCGTGACGACCGTCGGCGAACCCTTGGTCCGCGTCCAGGCGGGCGGGGTGTTGATGCCGACGCTCGCATCGGACAGATACCACTGCTGGCTGTACGCGGGGTCGCTCGGCGTGTCGCGGATCTGCATCGGGTGATCCGGTTCCGCGTAGTCGACGTCGCCGTCGGCCGCGAATGCCTGCGCGAGCGCCGCCGCGTCGCCGGACGCGATACGCTGGCCGATCGACAGCACGGCCGCGCCATCCGACAGCGTCCGCTCGACCTGCACGTTCAGCGATGCCTGCGACGCCGTCACGGCGGCATACGCACGTGCGGCGCTGGTCGCCGTCGGCGCCGACCAGCGCGTGAGCGAGCGCTGGATCACCGCGTCGAGCCGCGTGCCGGTGTCGAGGGCCGCCATCGCACGCGTGGCCGTCAGCGTCTTCAGCTTGACGATCAGGTGATCGACCGGCGGCTCGGCCTGCGCGGTGGTCTGGGCGGCCATCTGCGCGGCGGCCTGCTGCGTCGTGCACGCGTTGCCGCCGCTGGTGGCGGGCGGGGTCGTCGGGGGCGCGGGGGTCGGCGTTGGGGCGGGCGACGGCGCGGGGGCCGGGGCTGCATTGGAGGAAGACGGATTGCTGCCGTCGCCGCCACCGCCGCCGCAGCCGGCGAGCGGAAGCAGGGCCGCGGCGGAGAGCATGCCGGCAAGCATGCGCGCGTGAGCGGAGCGGGCCAGCGCGAAATCGAAACGTGTGGCTCTCATGGTGAAGCGATCCTCGTAGATAACCGTCGTGCTGGCGGTCGTGCCTGGTCCGGAGGAACACCGGACGATGTCGTTTTTGTCTGACGTATGCCGCGAGGTTGCTGCGACGCGCCATGCACTGGGTAACGGCTGCCGCGCGCGCTTCTTGAGTCGTTGTAGGAGAAAAAATCTGATTACCGCAAACGATTGCGATGTTGCGGCGCAGCACGATTGCGGGTCGGATGCCCGTGATACGGCGGGCAGGACGTGACCCAGTGCCGCCGACTGGGCGCGACCCGGCAGCTACGCGCGTTTGCGCGCCACGGCAAATGGGGCTGCCGCCGGCGGGCTCCTTGCGCTTTCCCTGATGCGACGCGAATTTTGTCGGGCGTACGATCGCGATTCGATCAACGTTTCGTCAGGAGAAAAGCATGGATCGCCGCTTCCGTTGGCTGGCCGTCGCGCTGACCTGCGCACTGGCGGGCACCGCGCACGCGCAGGCGCTCACCGGCACGCTGAAGAAGATCAAGGACACCGGCATCGTGTCGCTGGGTATCCGCGAATCGTCGGTGCCGTTCTCGTATTCGGACAACCAGCAGAAGAACATCGGCTACTCGCGCGACATCGCGGCGCGCATCATCGACGCGCTGAAGGTGGAACTGAAGGCGCCGAACCTGACGGTGAAGGAAATCCCGATCACGTCGCAGAACCGGATTCCGCTGCTGCAGAACGGCACGATCGACTTCGAGTGCGGGTCGACGACCAACACGCTGGAGCGGCAGAAGCAGGCCGCGTTCTCGAACAGCATCTTCTTGTATGGGATCCGCTTCAGCACGCGCAAGGATTCGGGCGTGAAGGACTTCACGGATCTGGCCGGCAAGACGGTCGCGACGACGGCCGGCACGTCGGACGAGCGCCTGCTGCGCAAGCTCAACGAGGAGAAGGGGATGAACATGACGATCATCAGCGCGAAGGACCACGCCGAAGCGTTCATGAACGTCACGACGGGGCGCGCGGTCGCGTTCGTGATGGACGAGCCGCTGCTGTACGGCGAGATCGCGAAGGACCGCAATCCGGGCGCGTACACGGTGGCGGGCACGCCGCTCGTCCACGAAAACTACGCATGCATGATGCGAAAGGACGATCCTGCATTCAAGCACGTGGTCGACGGCGTGATCGCGAAGCTGCAGACTTCCGGCGCGGCCGAGAAGCTCTACGACCAGTGGTTCATGCAGCCGATTCCGCCGAAAGGCGTGAGCCTCAACTATCCGCTGTCGCCGGAGATGAAGCAGCTGTTCAGGAATCCGACGGATCAGGCGCAGTACTGAGCGGGGCGTCGAGTTGGCGTGCGGGCCGACACATAGCCTTCTCGGGCCTGCACGATTGAATCTATCCGGCTGGGGGCCGGCGTCGCGGCACGCATCCTGCGTCCGTAAATGTGGTCCGCGCGCATCGCGCCCGATGCTGAAACCCGCCTTCTGATCCTTCACCACACGCGTTGCGCGCGTCGTCCAGTACTTCGAAGGGCCTCGATCCGGGGCCGTCTCCACCCCTCTTTTCCCTCCTTACCCCAACGCATGCTCGTGCCGAAGCGTGGTGCGCGTGTGCGTGCCGGCTCGCGTCCGTTGATGTCGTCTGCCGCGTAAACCCGAATACAGATTTCAATTTGAACTGGTCAGAATCGGCCGAAATTGTTCAACAATTTTCGGCGGAAAATCCTGGAAAGCCGCATACGGCGGCCCGCGGGAGGCGTTGCGATGTTTCAGCGCGGGAGCCGAATAACCCAGGAGCTTCGCCATGTCCGCTCGTTTCCCGCTTCGACATTTCCTTCGCGGTGCGCTCGTGCCGCTCGCGTTCGCGTTCGCGTGCTCGCTCGCGGCCGCGGCTCCGCTGCAGACGGTGCGGCCCGGCACCTTGCTGGTGGGCTCCGACCTCACGTATCCGCCTTACGCTTACCTGGAGGCCGGCAAGCCCGCCGGCTTCGACGCGGAGTTCTCGCGGCTGCTCGCACGTCACCTCAAGCTGGAGCCGGTATTTCTCGATACGCGGTTTCCGGACCTGATCCTCGGAATGAAGGCGCGCCGCTTCGACGTCGTCGCATCCGCGCTGTACGTGACGCCCGATCGCGTGAAGCAGGTCGATTTCGTGCCGTACCTGAAGACGGGCGCCTCGCTGCTCGTCGCGAAGGGCAGCGCGTTCCTGCCGAAGACGCCGCGGGACTTGTGCGGCAAGCGGGTTGGCTCGATCAAGGGTGCGTCGTGGACGCCGAAGCTGCGTGCGGTGTCGCAGGACACGTGCAAGGCGGCCGGGCGCGGCGAGATCGCGATCCTCGAGTTTCCGACGTCGCCGGAAGCGACGTCGGCGCTGATGTCGAAGGCGGTCGATGTCCAGATCGAGGACGCGGCCGTCGCGCAGGGGATTCCGAAACAGACGAACGGACGTGTCGACATCAGTTCGACGACGCTGTTGTATCCGATCGTCATCGGCCTCGGCATGACGAAGGGCGATAGCGGCCTGCAGGGTGCGCTCGAGCGCGCATTGAACGATGCCAAGCGCAGCGGCGAGTACGGCAGCCTCGTGAAGAGATACGGGTTGCAGGAGCCGACGGCCGCGGACGTCGCCAATGCGCTCGGCACTGCGAAGTAGGCACGTAGCAAGCATGTAGCACGCACGTCCCGACCACCGCGCGCGCCGCGCGGCCGCATCTCCATCCGCGCTTGAGGAGTCATCGATGCAGTTCGATTGGCATTATGCGTTTCAGCTCTTGTGGGACAAGGATTTCTGGCGCGCCTGCGTCGTGGTCGTCGAACTGAGCGTCGTCGCATGGCTGCTCGGCGTATTGCTCGGCTTTCCGGTGGCGCTCGCGAGACAGTCGCACCGGCCGCTGCTGAAGCGGGCGGCAGCCGTCTACATCTGGTTCTTCCGCAGCCTGCCGCTGCTTGTGCTGCTGGTCTTCATCTACAACCTGCCGCAAGTCTTTCCCGCAACCAGCGCGGTGCTGTCCGATCCGTTCACGGCCGGCCTGATCGCGATGGTGCTGAGCGAGACCGCGTATTTCGCGGAAATCCATCGCGGCGGGATCCTGTCGGTGCCGCGCGGGCAGCTCGAGGCCGGCCGCGCGCTGGGTATCCGCTTCGCCGGCATCCAGCGGATGATCGTGATGCCGCAGGCGATCCGCATCGCGCTGCCCGCGCTCGCGAACGAGTTCATCACGATCGTGAAGCTCACGTCGCTGGTGTCGGTGATTTCGCTGGCCGAGATTCTGCTCGTCGGGCAGCGGCTGTACACGCAGAATTTCCTGGTGTTCGAAACGATGCTGGCCGTGGCGTTCTACTACGTGTTGATCGTGACCGTGTTCAGCCGGCTGCTCGGCTATCTCGAGCGGCATCTCGACGTCAGTCGGCGCACGCCCGTCCAGGCCGACGAGATCGATCTTGCGTTGCCGCCGCCGGTGCCGGCCGTCGCGCCGAGGCAGCGAGCGAACGCCGAATTCGCGCTTCGCCTGAAAGGCGTGCAGCAGCGCTACGGCCGCCACGAAGTGTTGAAGGACATTCATCTCGACGTCGTACCGGGGCAGGTGGTGTCGATCATTGGCCCGTCCGGCTCCGGCAAGACGTCGCTGATCCGCACCATCAACGGGCTCGCACCGGTGAACGCGGGCGAGATCGACCTGTACGGCGAGCCGTTCATCCGCGCGTCGGGTTCGCATCCGCCGCGCGTGTCGCATGAGCGCATCCTCGATATCGGCATGGTGTTCCAGAGCTTCAACCTGTTTCCGCACCGCACCGCGCTGCAGAACGTGATGATGGCGCCGTGCTATCACCGGCAGGCCGATGCGGCGGCGATCCGGCTGCAGGCGCTGTCGCTGCTGTCGAAGGTCGGGATGCTCGAACATGCGAACAAGTATCCGCACCAGCTTTCCGGCGGCCAGCAGCAGCGTGTCGCCATCGCGCGCGCGCTCGCGACGCGGCCGTCGATCATGCTGTTCGACGAGCCGACGTCGGCGCTCGATCCCGAGCTCGTCGGCGAAGTGTTGAAGGTCGTCGAGACGCTGGCGAAGGAAGGGATGACGATGATCATCGTGACCCATGAAATGAACTTCGCGTTCAAGGTATCCGACCGGATCGTGTTCATGGAGCGCGGGCGCATCCTGTACGACGTGCCGCCGGAGCGGATTCGCGGCAGCGGCGACGCGCGCGTGAAGGATTTTCTCAAACACGTTCATATCGCATGACGAACGACTGGACGGGAGCACGAATGGACCCGATGGGCTTGCGGCTGGGCGACTCGAACGCACGCTCGTGTGCGCAGCGGCTGAGCGCGTGTCTCGCACGTGCCGATGCGTATCCCGGCGACATCGGAACCGCGTGGCTCGCGCGGCGCGACGCCGCGGCGCTTGCCGACGCGCGTGCATGGGATGCGTCGCTACGCGGTGGTGCGGTCGATGCGCCGCTGGCCGGCGCCGTGCTGACGGTGAAGGCCTGTTTCGATTGCGAAGGGTGGGTCACGCATGCGGGCTCGCGTGTGCTGGCCGATGAGCCGCCGGCACGCACCGACGCCGCGATGGTGTCGATGCTGCGCCGGGCCGGCGCGGTGCTGGTCGCGCAGACGGCGATGACCGAGTTCGCGTATGGCGCGCTCGGCATGAATCGTGCGTACGGTACGCCGACGACACCGCTCGATGCGCGGCGCGAGCGGGTGGCCGGCGGATCGAGTTCGGGCGCGGCGGTGTCGGTTGCGCTCGGCGCGGCCGACCTGTCGCTGGGTTCCGACACGAGCGGGTCGGCACGTATTCCCGCCGCATTCTGCGGGGTGACCGGATTCAAGCCGTCGCGTGGGCGCTATGCGAGCGACGGCATGCAGTTCCTGTCGACCAGCTTCGACGTGCCGGGCCTGTTGGCCGCGACGGTCGGGCTTTGCCGCGAGGCCGACGTTGCGTTGCATGGCCGCGATGCGCGGCGGCGACGACCGGCGGCGATCCGCGATCTGCAGTTCGTCGTGCCCGAACCATTCGCCACCGACGACGTGGATCCGGTCGTGGCACACGCATTCGACGCGTGGCTGTCCCGACTGTCCGCGCACGGCGCGCGCATCCGGCGCAAGCGGCTCGATTGCGTGGCCGAGGCCGGCGCGGTCGCCCGCGCGGGCGGCATCATCGCGGCCGAGGCGTTCATGCTGCATCGTGCGCGGCTGGCGACGGCGGCGGACCGTTACGATCCGCTGGTTGGCGCGCGCATCGCCGCGGGCGAGCAGGTACGCGCGCACGATTACGCGGCGGCGCTGCTGCGTCTGGCCGCACTGGCCGACACGTATCACGCCGAACTCGGCGACGCGGACGCGGTGCTGACGCCGACGGTGCCGATGCTGCCGCCGCGCGTGGCGGACCTGGCCGACGAAGCCGCGTACCTCGAGCAGAACGCGCGTGCGTTCCGGCTGACCGAATTCGCGAACCGGCTCGCCCTGCCGAGCATCAGCGTGCCGGGCGACCTGCGCAACCGGCAACCCGTCGGCTTGCTGATCACCGGGCGTCGACATGAAGACGCGCGGCTGCTCGATGTCGCGGCCATGGTTGAGCGCGCGCTGACCGATTCCGCATGACAGGCTTCCCGCGGCAGGGCTCGCCTTGCCATTTTCGCCACTACTCGTTACTCATCAGAGGTGCTTATGATCGTCGTGAAATCGACCGATATCGCCAATACCGAACGCCATGCGCGAGGCCCGGGCTGGGACAGCAAGCGCATGATCGTGAAGCAGGACGGCGTCGGCTACTCCGTCCACGAGACGCGGGTGCATGAAGGCGCGGAACTGCACCTGCATTACAAGAATCACTTCGAGACCAACTACTGCGTGGCCGGGGAAGGGGAAGTCGTCGATACGGCCACCGGCGACGTGCACCCGATCACGCCCGGCACGATCTATGCACTGAACCTGAACGATCCGCATATCCTGCGCGCGACGCGCGGCGACCTGCATCTCGTATGCGTGTTCAACCCGCCGTTGACGGGGCTCGAGACACATCGGGAAGACGGCAGTTACGCGTTGCCGACGGAACAGCAAGCGTGACGGGCCGTTGCGCGCCGCATCTTGCGGCGCAATGGCCACACGGTGTTCGGGTTCAGGCTGCCTCGCGGTGGCTGCGCTTGATCGCGTCGACGAGCATCCGCTCGGAATCGTCGAGATAGCGCGTGAGTGCCGTAACAGCTTCGCTGCGACGGTTCTGCGTGAGCAGGTCGTAGATCTGGTATTCGCGCTGGATCCAGTCGGGCGTTTGCACGCGCTTCTCGTCGGGATCGGCGGCGAAGACGAGGCGCAGCTGTGCCGAGATGGTCCGGAAGAATTCGTCGAGCAGCGCCGACTTCTGCAGCGCGACGATGTGCTGGTGGAATCGCAGGCTGTGCGTGCCGACGGCCTGCCAGTTTTCCTTGGCGAGCTCGCGTTCGGCCGCGCGAATCGCGCTCTGCATTTTCTCGAGCAGCGCCGGCTGCGCGAGTTCCGCCGTGTTCAACGCATGCAGTTCGAGCGTGCGGCGCGCGACGTAGAGATCGCGCACGTCCTGGCGATTCAGCGTGCGCACGACCACGCCCTTGTGCCGCACGAACGTGACGAGCCCTTCACGGCCGAGCTGATGCAGGACTTCGCGAAGCGAGTTGCGCGACGTGTCGTATTCGGCCGCGAGGTCCATCTCGATCAGCGCGGTGCCGGGCGGCAGCTTGCCGCTGATGATGTGTTCGCGCAGTTGATGGCTGATCCGGTCGGCGACCGACTGTCCTCGCGCTTTTTCGCTTGCCATTCGTTTCGTTCGCTCCTCTCCTGATCCTGCGCCGCCGGCGTGGCCGGCCGGCGGCGTTTCGCCATTCTACGGGCTATGGGCGTCGTTACGCCGTCTTGTCGTGCTGCCAATCGGCGTGCGGCGGCTGCATCCCGTGGAGGCCGCGGTACGGCGCGACGGGCGGCGAGGCCCAGCCTTCGAGCAGGCTCGGGTCGAGCCGGTACACCTCGACGCCCAGCGGCCGGCACACGTCGATCGGATCGCGCGCGTCGGGCCCCCACATCGGGACGGACAGGTCGCCGCCCGGACACGTCGACATCGCGCACAGCACGTCGATTTCCGTGAAGAACTCGAGGTAGTCGCCCGGTTGCGCGGGGCAGGCCTTCATGAAGTACTTGTCGTCGTCGTTCAGGCCCGTGCACTGGAATACGTTGAGCACGTCGTGCACGTCGAATTCGGTCAGCCCGTACGGCGCGACCGCGCGCACGAGGTTCGAATGACAGTGGAAATGAAAATCCTCGCCGGTCAGCAGCTTGTTCACGTACGGGTCGCAGCGCGTGCCGAGCAGGTCGTGCACGCGGCCACCGTCGCCGTCGACGCCGTAGCCGGCGAGTGTGTCGTCGGTGATCGTGACCATCGGACGGAGGTACGGCAAGGTCGACCAGAGCCGGTCGAACGTCGTCACGTGGGCGGCCTGCAACTGGCGCGTGCGCGATGCCCACATGCGTTCGCGTGGATTGTGCAGGTTCCACATGTTGAAGTCGGCGACTTGCGGGCCTTCGAGCGTGACGATCCGGAACACGTGACCGGCCGGCACCGTCCACGCGAAGCCGCTGCGGATCGGCACGACGTGCGACGCGATCCGTTCGCGCGCGTCATGACGTCGGGCAATCGCGGAATAAAAGGCTTTGTCGACATTCAGGACGGAACCCTTGGTGACCTGGTAGGCGGCGGGATAGTTCGACATGACGCGGTACTCTCGGGGAAGGTTGTCAGGTGCGGCGATCCGGCTGTAGCCCTTTGTGGTGGCCGCTCACGCGTCAATTTTCATGCTGGATTGTTCAACAATATATTGGCGCTTCGCGGAGTATAGGGTGAAGGCGGGGAGGTGTGTCAATCAGTGGAAAGCACCGAGTGACGGGGCGGCGGCGCGATCGCGGCGACCGGTTCCGGCATTGCCCACAGCGGCATCGCGAACGCGTTGCCGAGCGCGACGTGCTGCAGCGCCATCATCTGCTGCATCGCGACCATCTGAGGCGTGGGCACCCTTCCATCTGATACTGCGCGACCTGCCCCACGAACGGCCCGTTTTGCGCGTTTCGGGATATGCCGCAATCGGCATTTCAACCTCTCCCGCGCCATGGTATTTGCCGTCGCGCCGCGCCACAACAGGCACAATACGCGCTTCGCTTCGCCGCGCACCGCTGTTCGATATTCGAACAAGCGGGCGCGTGTCCCCGCTGTCGGAATCCTTCCCGGTCGTCATGAACGCCTCGCTCACTCCCGCGCGCGAATCGAACTCGCCGCGCTTCCTGTTGTTCCTGATTTGCCTGTTCGCCTCCGCCGGCCAGCTTGCGATCGACATCTACGTGCCCGCGCTGCCCGACATGGCGCGCTCGTTCGCGACCACGCCGCAGGCGATCCAGTCGAGCGTGTCCGGCTACATGGCCGCCTATGCGCTCGGCCAGCTGGTCTTCGGCCCGGTGGCCGACGCGTACGGACGCAAGCGCGTGCTCGCGTTCGGGCTCGTCATCTATACGATCGGCTGCCTGCTGTCGCTCGGCGCGCCGAACCTGGAGACGTTCGTGCTGGCGCGCTGCCTGCAGGGCTTCGGGATCGCGACCACGAACCTGCTCGCGAAGGCGATCATCACCGACTCGTTCTCGGGCCAGGCGCTGATGCATGCGTTCACCTACATGTCGATCGCGTGGGGGCTCGCGCCAATCATCGCGCCGGTGATCGGCGCGCATCTGCAGGAATGGTTCGGCTGGCGCGCGTGCCTCGTGTTCCTGCTGGTGTATTCGCTGGTGATGTGGGCGCTGTTGTGGCACTACCGGGAAACCTTGCCGAAACCGGTCCATCTCGAGCCGCGCACGCTGATGGCGAACGCGGGCAAGGTGCTCGCGAGCCCGGTGTTCCACAGCTGCTTCCTCGCACAGGGGCTGTGCTACAGCATCCTGCTGGTGTTCAACATCGTCGGGCCGTTCATGGTGCAGACCACGCTGCACAAGCCGCCGACCTTCTTCGGCTATCTCGCGCTCGGAATCGGGCTGATGTATTTCCTCGGCGGGCTGTCGAACCGGATTCACGGGCGCGGGCTGCCGAGCGCCGAGCAGCGGCTGCGCATCGGCGCGCGCGTGATGGCGGTGGCGGCGGTCGTGATGCTCGTGCTGGCGCTGACCGTCGGCCTGCGCGTGTGGACGCTCGCGACGCCGGTGCTCGTGATGGGCTTCTGCGCGGGTGCGATGTATCCGACGCTGATGGCGAAGGGCAATTCGCTGTTTCCGCATATCGCGGGGCTGACGAGCGCGATCCTCGGGTGCGCGTTGCTGCTCGTGTCGTCCGCGATGATGGGGCTGGCCGGCTTCGTGTCGGTGCAGGTGCTGACGCCGCTCGCGGTGTTCTTCGTCGCGCTGTCGTTCATCGTCGTGTGGATGGTGACGAAGCTGCTGCGCTACCTGACCCAGCAGCAGGCCGCGAGCGTCGCTTGCGGGAGCGGGGAGGCGGCGTAAGCCGCATCAACCGGTACCGCGCGGGAGCTTTGCGTTTATAGCGGATGCGCGGCGCCGGCCTGCGTCAACAGCGAAATGGCAACCGGATCCGGCATGCCGTTCGAGTCGATCGCCCCAGCCTTGCCCAGCGCAACGAGATCGCTGTCGACGCCGGGTTGCCCGACCACGAACGGCGTGGTCAGAAACGCCGGCGTCGCGAGCGTGACCGGGTAGCGCTGCTGGAGATTCGTCACGACGGCCGACTGCGCGGCCTGCACGATGCCCGGATCGCCCATCGCCTGCTGGAAGTGCCGACTCCCCTGGAAATTGCCGATCAGCCCGGCCGTGTTCGTGCCGAGTTGCGCCGCGAGATAGACGAGCATCAACTCGGTTTCGGGCGTCGTGTTGAAGGTGCCGCCCGCGTAGGCGAGCGAATGCAGGCTCGTGCCGCCCGACGCGACGCTGATCACGCACGGCAGCGTGGCGTTGACGGTCACGCGGTAGTTGCCGCCGCCGTCGGTCAGCGTCGTCGCCGAGCCCTGCGCGCAACTCACCGTCACCGATGCGCTCGCGAGCGCGGCGCCCGTGGCGGCCGTGCCGGACAGCGCGACGGTCTGCGTGTTGTTGTCGTTGAAGCAGGCATCGACGCCGAAGCAGGCCTCGCCGTTGCAGCCCGCAAGTGTCGCGAGGGCGGCGACGCAAAGTGCGCCCAGCGCGGGGCGAGTGAAGTGCGGCGGGCGAATATTCATGGTCGCGGGCGATCGGGGGGAAGAAGACAACCGGTGAGCGCAGGGCATACGGCCCTGCTCACATTCTAGGTGCCGAATCGGGGCGTTGCTTGCCCGTTTTGACGCAGGAGCGCGAATTTTCCGAGCGCACCGGCAATCGATTCGCACCCGGCCGCCGAACGCGAACGCGGCCGGCTCACCCGCTCAGGGCTTGCGCGCGGCCGGCTTCGCGAACGCGCCGCGCACCTCGAAGCCGATCGCATCCGCGACGTTGCCGCGCGCGTCGACGAGCTCCAGCCGGTGCCGGCCAGGCCACGGCATCCACGCGATGCGGTCGGCGTGCCCGATCACCTTGTCGTCGAGCCGCCATGCGAAGCGCGCGGCATGCCCGGACGACCGCTCGAACCAGATCCGCTGGTTCTTCGGCGGAATGTCCGGATCGATCGCGAAGATCGTGCCGTCGGTCGGCGCGCCGATCGCCAGCGGCGCGCGCGCGCCGTCCTTGCCCGGCGTGACGGGCGCCGCGAGCCGGATCGTGTCGAGCGCCGTGCCCGCGACGAACCACTCGTTGCGCGACGGCTCGACGTCGCGCTCGAACGCGATGCGGCGCGTTTCGACGCCGGCCGGCGCTTTCGGCGCACGGCTCGGCAGGTCGCGATGCAGGTAGCCGACGACGGCCGACCACACCGGCGACGCGCCCGTCACCCCCGACACGTCCCACATCGGTGAACCGTCCGCATTGCCGACCCACACGCCGACCGTATAGCGCGACGTGAAGCCGACGGTCCAGTTGTCGCGCATGTCCTTGCTCGTGCCGGTCTTGACCGCCGAGAAGAAGCGTGTCGCGAGCGGGTTATCGAAGCCGAACGTGCGCACCCGCGCGTTGTTGTCGGAAAGGATGTCGGTGACGACGAAACTGGCCGCTTCGCTGAATACGCGCGTGCCGTTGTCCGCATGTCCCGGTGTCGACGCGCCGGAAGCGGGCGCCGGCGCAGGCAGGTCGACGACCTGGCGTGCGACGCCGCCGTTCGCGAGCGCGCGATACGCATTGGTCAGCGACAGCAGCGTGACGTCCGCGCTGCCGAGCGCGAGGCTGAAGCCGTAATAGTCGCCTTCCTGCTCGAGCGGCAGGCCGAGCGCGGTCAGCGTGCGCGCGAAGCGGTGCGGCGTGACGAGCACGAGCGTGCGCACGGCCGGCACGTTCAGCGAGCCGCCGAGCGCGGTGCGCACGCTCACCCAGCCCTTGAAATCCTTGTCGTAGTTCTGCGGAATGTAGAGGCCGCCGCCGGCCGCGAGGTTGATCGGCGCGTCGTCGAGCAGCGACGCGGCCGTCAGCCGCTTCTCGTCGATCGCCTGCGCGTAGAGGAACGGCTTGAGCGTCGAGCCGGCCTGGCGCGGCGCGAGCACGGCGTCGACGTCGCGTGCGCTCGACAACGCCCCCGACGAACCGACCCACGCGCGAATCTCGCCGCTCGGGTTGTCGATCACGACGACCGCGCCGTCCTGCACGTTGCGCCGGTGCGCGGGCGCGTTGAGCTCGGTCAGTGCGCGCGTCAGCGTGTCGCGCGCGAAGCGCTGCAGCGGCGCGTCGAGCGTCGTGCGCACCTGCGCGCCGGCCGCGGGTCGGACCTCGGCCGCGATGCGGCGCGCGAAGTGCGGGGCGAGGGCGGCGCCGTCGTCCCGCACGGCGTTGGCCGGGCGCGCGATCACGAGCTGCACGTAGCCGTCGAGCGACGCGCAGGCCTGTTCCGCATGCATGTCGCGCAGGATCCGGCAGGCCCGCTCGGCGACCTTCGCGGGCGCCGCGTTCGGCGCGCGCACCAGCGCCGCGGCAATCGCGGCTTCGCGTGCGTCGAGGCCGGACGGCGCCTTGCCGAACAGCACCTGCGACAGCGCGGCGAGCCCGACCGTCTCGCCGCGAAACGGCACGAGATTCAGATAGGCCTCGAGGATCTGGTCCTTGCGCCAGCCGCGTTCGAGCAGCAGCGCGTTCATCGCCTGGGTGGCCTTCTGCGGCAGCGAGCGCTGACCCGAGCGGCGCGGCGAATCGCTGAGCAGCCCGGCGAGCTGCATCGTCACGGTCGACGCGCCGCGCGTGCGCTCGTTCCACAGGTTGCCCCACGCCGCGCCGGCGATGCCGCGCCAGTCGACGCCGCTGTGTTCGTAGAAACGCTTGTCCTCGGACACGACGATCGCCTCGCGGAACGCGGGCGACACGTCGGCGAGCGACACCCAGTCGCCGCGCCGTTCGGTGAGATCGACGCGCGTGCGCTGCAGCGGCGTGCCGTCGCGCGCGAGCAGCACCCAGTCGGAACTGCGCCAGCCGCGCCGCACGTCGTCGTAGCCGGACAGCGCGTGCGCGACGAGCGGCGCGGCCAGCACGACGGCGACGAATACGCGGCCGGCGAAGCGCGCCGGCCGCGGCAAAACCAGATCGATCATCGCGTACTCACGACTTGCCTGCGTCGGCCGGCTTCACGGTCATCGGCGGGTTCGGCCACAGGCCGTACACGGACGGCGCGTACAGCGCCTCGACGCGCGTCGGCGGCAGCCCGAAGGTGCCGACGTTGTTCAGCCGCACCGTGTACTCGACCGCGAATTTGCCCTTCGGCAGATAGTCGTAATACGCGCGGTAGCCGTCGAAGTCGCGCTCGATGAACGCCGGCCATGCGCCGTCCGGGGATTTCTCGCCCTGCGTCGCGGCCTCGGAGTCGCGGCCGAGGCCCGAGCCGAGAATCGTCGCGCCGGACGGAATCGGATCGTTGACGACGACCCACGTCATGTCGCTCTGCGCATCGATGTCGAGATGCACGCGCACGACGTCGCCGCGCGTCAGCACGCCCTTGACGGCGGGCGACACGGGCGTGACGGTCTTCGTGATCCGGTAGCCCGCAGCGAACGGCGAGCGCAGCGGCACGGCCGCGAGACTCTCGACGGTCGCCCACGGGCGGCCCGTGCCGTCCTGCGTGACGGACAGGGTCGCTGGCGCCTGCGACGCACGCGGCCACGGCATCAGCACGCTGCGCGCGGCGGCGGCGCGGGTCGCGGGCGTGGCCGACGCGGGCGTATCGGCGGGCGCGGCCGCGCCTGCCTGCGACCACGGGATCGCACGCTCGTTGCCGCCGAGCGCGACCTTCGTCGTGCCGGCGACCGGCACGCTCTCGTAGGTGCGCGAGAAGCGCTCGACCGCGAGCTGGCCGAGTGCGTTCGACGTCGTCGTCTGCCACGCGCCCTGGCGTTGCAGCGCGAGCAGGCCGGCCGTCACGCGCGGCATCTCGTCCTTCCACGCCGGGTCGCCCGCGAATTCCAGCGCGAGGCGCGCGGCGTTGGTCTCGTTGCTCGTCATCAGCCACCACAGGTCGTCGTCGCGCGCGGTCGAGAACACGAGCTGCGTGCCCTGGTACGTGAGGCGGGCGCGCAGGATCTGCTCGACCTGCGCGCGTTTCTCGTCGCGCTGCGGGATGTCCTTCACGCGCGTGAGGATCGCGTGATAGTCGATCACCGCCGACGTCGGCCACTGGTTCGGCGCGATCTCGATCGAGCCGAGCATGCGGCCTTGCGCGGCACCGTAACGCGACAGCGCCTCGATCGCGGCCAGCTTGCGCAGGTCGCGATCCTGGCGCGGCGCCCATGCGTTGCGTTCGATGCGGCCGTCGATGAAGCGCGCGAGTCCGGCTTCGAGCTGCGTGCGCAGGTCTTCCGGCAGCGCGAAGCGCGGGTCGAGGCGGCCGGCTTCGTCGGCGACCACGAGCAGGTACGACGACAGCGTCGGGCTGCCGTAGTGCGCATCGTCAGACGACGGCGGGAAATAGCTCGCGAGCCCGTCGCTGTCGAGGTAGACGGGCATCCGCGCGACCAGCGCCTGCCATTGCGCGGCGTCGTGCAGGCCGATCGCACGCGACGTCTGCTGTTCGAGGCAGCGGTACGGATAGCGCTCGAACCAGCGCCGCACGCCGGGCAGGCCGTCCGCGAGCTTCGACTGCAGCGACACGGCGATGCCGCCGCGCGGCGCGCCCTGCGCGTTGTTGACGGCGCCGGCCGGGGCCGACACGGGCACTGTCAGGGTGCCGTCGACCTGCGTGAGCGTGGCCTGCTGCACGGTCACCGGCAGTGCGGGCACGACCTTCTGCGCGACGGCCAGTGCATCGGCCGCGCGCTTGCCGCCTTGCTCGGCCGCCTCGATCCGCCAGTTCAGCGCGCCGGCCGCGTCGAGCGCCTGCTCGGGCACGGTGATCGTCCACGCGACCTCGGTCGCCGCGTTGGCTGCGAGCGACACGGTTTGCGGCGCGACGTCGAGCCCCGTCACGCGCGGCGTCACGACCACCTGCATCGCGCGGTCGGTCGTGTTGCGCAGCGTGACCTGCGCGCGGAACGCATCGCCTTCGCGCACGAGCGGCGGCAGGCCGGAGATCAGTTGCAGATCCTGCGTGCTGCGGATCGACGTGCTGCCGGTGCCGAAGCGGTCGGCGCCGACCGCCGCGACGGCGACGATCCGGAAGCGCGTGAGCGCGTCGTTCAGCGGCACCTCGACGCTTGCGCTGCCGTTCGCGTCGAGCGTCACGCGCGGATTCCACAGCAGCAGCGTGTCGAACAGCTCGCGCGTGGGCGCGCTGCCGCCGCCGCCGCCGGCCGGCACGGCCTTGCGGCCGAAGTGGCGGCGGCCGACGATTTCCATCTGCGCGGTGGCCGTCTCGACGCCGTACGCGCGTCGTTGCAGCATCGCGTCGAGCAGGTCCCAGCTGTTGTTCGGCATCAGTTCGAGCAGCGCCTCGTCGACGGCCGCGACCGCGATCTGCGTGCCGGCGGGCGCGGGCTGGCCGTTCGGCAGCGTGACCTTCACGTGCGCCTGCGCCTTGCCGCGCACCGTGTAGCGCGTCGCGTCGGTCGTCACGGTCACGCCGAGACGATGCACGCCGGTGCCGACCTTGATCTCGCCGAGGCCATAGCGGAACGCGGGCTTCGACAGGTCGACGAACGCGGTCGGCGCCTCATGGTGACGGCCTTCGCGCCAGAACGCGCGCGCCCATTCCACCGGTGCCTTCCAGCCCCACGTGAAGAACGAGTACCACGGCACCTCGCGAATCCGGCCGCGCAACGCGAGCACCGACACGTAGACGTTCGGTCCCCACGATTCGCCGACCTTCAGGTCGACGGTCGGGTTCTTGCCGTTCAGTTCGACGATGTGCGTTTCCATCACGCCGCCGCGCTCGACCGCGACGAGCGCCGTGGCATAGCGGAACGGCATGCGCACCTGGAAGCGGGCCGTTTCGCCCGGCTCGTAGGAGGTCTTCTCCGGAATCACGTCGATCCGGTCGGTGTTGTCGCCGCCGAACCACAGTTCGTCCTCGCGCGTGACCCATACGGACGTCGACGCGTTCGACGTGCGGCCGTCGCCGTCCTTCGCGACCGCGATCAACTGGACGTTGCCGGCCTGTTCGAGCGTCGCATCGCAGGCCATGCGGCCCTTGTCGTCGGTCTTGCCCGAGCACAGCACGCCGAGGTCGCGCGTGTCGCTCTTGTTGTCGTACGCATAGAAGCCGCCGACCATTCGCTTGCGCGACGACGTCGTGACGTGCGCGACGCCCTTGATCTCGATCGACACCGACGCACGCGGCTTGCCCTGCAGGTCGACCGCGAGCGCCTGCACCGGCACGCGCTGGCCCACCGACACCCAGCGGCCGGCCTTGATGCCGGCCACCACCGCGGCCGGCCACAGGATCGTGTCGCCGCGGATCGTCTGCACTTCGCCGTTCGGGTCCGCGAACGTCGCCTCGAGCGCGATGCGCTTCGGCGCGTCGACGTCGGGCAGGCCCTTGAGCGTGACCGAGCCCGCACCGTTGCGGTCGAGCGTCAGCGGCAGCTTGTCCGCGATCAGCCGGGTCGCGTCGGGATCGTTGTTCGCGGCCGACGCGTTGTCGCCGTCCTGCGAATCGTCGTCGGCGTTGCCGTCGCCGCGCTCCGGACGATAGGGCGTGAAGCTGAAGTCCTCGAAGCGATCCGCGAACGGCGGCGACGCCCACTTCATCAGCGCCGACACCTGTACCGGCAGGTTCGATGCGCCGCCGCCCGACACGTAGTCGATCTGCACCGCGAGCGGCGCTTCCTTGACCGCGACGAGCGGGCTCTTCTGCGCGTCGCGCGCGCCGATCGACCCTTTGAGCACCGGCAGGCGGAACGCCTCGACGCGGAAGCTGCCGCTGTAGTAGCTGGTGGTCGGCGCATCGTCCGGGCCGCCTTCGAGCGTGACGCTGTATTCGCCGAGCTTGGCCGCGGGCGGCAGAGGGAATTGCGTGTCCGCGCTGTGGTCGGCCGACCACGCGAGCGGCAGCTTGTAGGTCTGGTCGGAGCCGAGATGGCGGATCTTCACGCGCGTTGGATATTGGGCCGGGAACGCGAGGGTCTGCAGCGTCTCGGTGCGCAGGAAGTGCTTCATCGACACGGTTTCGCCGGCCCGCAGGAGTGTGCGGTCGAACACGGTATGCGCACGCACGGTCGGTTCGCTGCCGGTATCGGTCGGCACGTTGAAGCGCCACGATTCGATCCCGCGGTTCCAGTTCGAGCTGACGAACGCCATGTCGGGGCCCGTCTTCGGATCGTCGACGCGCGCCGACACGAAATAGTCGTCGAAGCGTTCCGACTGACTGCATTCGTGCTTCGGCTCGAATTGACCGTCGATCTTCAGCAGGCCCTGCGCATCGGTCTTGCCGGCCGCGATCTCGTCGCCGTTGCAATCCGACACGCGAATCCGCGCGTTCGGCACGGGCTTGCCCTTGTCGAGCGTCGTGACCCACACGAGGTTGTTCTCGCGGCCCTGTTTCAGATGCACGCCCAGGTTCGTGACGAGCACGGTGGTGCGCACGTACATGCTCGACGGCTTCGCGAGCAGCGAGCGGCCGAGCGCGGGCGACGCGAGTTCGAGCACGTAGAAACCGGGCTTGTCGATCGGCACGCCGACGACCTCGAACGGACGCAGCGCCTTCGGATCGGCCTTCGGCAGCGTCAGCGCCTGCGCCCCCGGCTCGCCGGTGAGCAGCGACAGCGAGCGCACGTCGATGCGGCGATTCTGCGGCGCGGGCATCTTTTCACCGGCCTCGAGCGGCACGTAGACGGGGTGCTGGCCCGTGCGCCGGAGCAGGCCCGGCATGCGCTCGTCGATCGTGCCGGCCGTCATCGCCCAATTGTCGAAGCGCTCGACGGTGCGCATCCATTGGCGGATCGCGGTGTCGTCGTCCACCTTCAGGTTCGAGAATTGCGCGCCGCGCGTGTTGAGGCCGGCGATATGCAGGTCGGCCTCCACGTTGCGCAGCGTGACCGGCACGAGCGCCGGCGTATCGGGTTCGGCGAAACGCTCGACGATCCCGAAGGTGCCCGACGAGAATTTCGCGAGCGGCGGCATCGGCGCGGTGCGCGTCGCGAGCGGGAACAGATCGGCATTCGCGAGCGCGCGGTCGGTCACGTCGCGCAGGCCGGACGGCAGCTCGATCGTCAGGTTCGCCTGCGCGGGCAGCGGCGGGTTGAACGTGACGGTCGTCACTTCGTCGCTGTGGTCGTCGGCCCGGAAGGTTGGCGAAAGGGAACCGTCAGGACCGCGCAGCTTGATCGCCTCGGCGTTCTTGCGCGAGATCGGCGCGTTGAACGACAGCGTCAGCGGGCGCAGCGGCGTGCACGGCGCCTTCGCGTTCTCGCGTTCGCACGAGAAGCTCGCGGCGAACGGGGCGCGCACCGTGAAGTCGAAGCGGCGCTCGGTGTCGTTCGCGATGCCGCTCGGGCTCGCGACGCCCTTGCCGTAGACGAGCTGCATTTTCGCGCTCGCGGGCAGCGCCTGCGCGCACGACAGCGTCAGCACGCGCGCGGCGTCCTTCTTCAGCCCGAAGTGGTCGAGCAGCGCGTTGCGGGTATCGTCGTCGGCGGCCGTGACGGGGATGCGGTTGCCGATGCCGGCCGCCTCGCACCAGATGTTCGCGAGCGCGGAACGCGGCTCGGCCGGGCCGTTCAGCTTCAGCACGAAGACCTGCCGCTCCTCGATCTCGCGCGAGCCGGGGCGCACCGTCACCGGGAACGGGCCGCCGGTTTGAAACGTGAAGCGGCGCGGGCCGCTCACCGCATTGCCGGCGACCGAGCGCAGCGTGTCGTTGAGCGCGACCGAGCAGCGCACGCCCGGCGGCAGGTCGTTCTCGAAATCGTAGACCCAGGTCTTGTCGTCCAGCCAGTGGCCCTGGCCGCGCGCGGCGGTGGAATCGTTGCAGGTCATGCGCGCGGGGTTCGGCGCGGACGCCGAGCCGAACGCGACCATCGGCTCGTCGAACTTGACGACGCTTTGCCGGACTTCGGTGACCGTGCCTTGCGGCGACACGCTCACGGTGCGCGCCGCGAGCGCATGGAGCGACAGTGCCGCGGCGGCGCCGAGCGCCGCGATCGCGCCGATGCGCCAGAGTAGCCGTGTGGTGTGATTGGGTTGATGCGTGTTGTTGTGTTTATCGTGCTGCTTCATCGCTCGATGCCCTCGGAGGGAAGCTTTCTGTTTGATTGCACGGGATTCTAACCGACGCGCATGCGAGCGGATGACGGGATGGGACGGCGCGTGTCGTCGGCTTGCGACACCCTGCGTCCCGATGCAGAATTGTCGCGTCGACGACACAAAGATGCGGGGAAATGTCGATTGTCACGGATTGCGGAACATTTAATGGACTATAAAAGCATTGTCCGAATCGAATTGTGCGCGTACATTTCAGGGCCGCGCGAAAGTTTGAGAAATATCAAGCGTGGTTTTCCCGAATCCGGTGTTCGAGAGAAGGAAACATGCACAACGACAACACTCCCCACTCGCGTCGCGCAAGCGACGCAACCGTATCCGGCGTCACGCGGCGTCAATGGCTGCAGGGCGCACTGGCGCTGACGGCGGCGGGCCTCACTGGCTCGCTGGCGTTGCGGGCCCTGGCCGATAATCCCGGCGCCGCGCCGCTCGATACGTTCATGACGCTCTCCGAAGCACTGACAGGCAAGAAAGGGCTGAGCCGCGTGCTCGGCGAACGCTTCCTGCACGCGTTGCAGAAGGGTTCGTTCAAGACGGCCGACGGCCTGTCGCAACTCGCCGGCGCGCTCGCGTCCGGTTCATTGGATTCCGATCAGCAGGCCTCCGCGCTGTCGATTCTCGGCGCGTGGTATCTCGGCATCGTCGACAACGTCGTGATTACTTACGAAGAAGCATTAATGTTCAGCGTCGTGTCCGATACGCTCGTGATTCCTTCGTATTGCCCCAACAAACCCGGCTTCTGGGCCGAAAAACCGATCGAGAGGCAAGCCTGATGGCGGATACCGATACGCAAAAGGCCGACGTCGTGGTCGTCGGGTCCGGTGTCGCAGGCGCGATCGTCGCGCACCAGCTCGCGATGGCGGGCAAGTCGGTGATCCTGCTCGAAGCAGGCCCGCGCATGCCGCGCGGCGAGATCGTCGAGCGCTTCCGCAACCAGCCCGACAAGACGGACTTCATGGCGCCGTACCCGTCGAGCCCGTGGGCGCCGCATCCGGAATACGGCCCGCCGAACGACTACCTGGTCCTGAAGGGCGAGCACAAGTTCAACTCGCAGTACATCCGTGCGGTGGGCGGCACGACGTGGCACTGGGCCGCGTCGGCGTGGCGCTTCATCCCGAACGACTTCAAGATGAAGACGGTGTACGGCGTCGGCCGTGACTGGCCGATCCAGTACGACGACCTCGAGCACTACTACCAGCGCGCCGAGGAAGAGCTCGGCGTGTGGGGCCCCGGCCCCGAGGAAGACCTGTACTCGCCGCGCAAGCAGGCGTACCCGATGCCGCCGCTGCCGTTGTCGTTCAACGAGCAGACGATCAAGAGCGCGCTCAACGGCTATGACCCGAAGTTCCACGTGGTGACCGAGCCGGTCGCGCGCAACAGCCGCCCGTACGACGGCCGGCCGACTTGTTGCGGGAACAACAATTGCATGCCGATCTGCCCGATCGGCGCGATGTACAACGGCATCGTGCACGTCGAGAAGGCCGAGCAGGCGGGCGCGAAGCTGATCGACAGCGCGGTCGTCTACAAGCTCGAGACCGGTCCTGACAAGCGCATCGTCGCCGCGATCTACAAGGACAAGACGGGCGCCGACCATCGCGTCGAAGGCAAGTACTTCGTGGTGGCCGCGAACGGCATCGAGACGCCGAAGATCCTGCTGATGTCGGCGAACCGCGATTTCCCGAACGGCGTCGCGAACAGCTCCGACATGGTCGGGCGCAACCTGATGGACCACCCGGGCACGGGCGTGTCGTTCTATGCGAGCGACAAGCTGTGGCCGGGCCGCGGCCCGCAGGAGATGACGTCGCTGATCGGCTTCCGCGACGGCCCGTTCCGCGCGACCGAAGCCGCGAAGAAGATCCACCTGTCGAACATGTCGCGCATCAACCAGGAGACGCAGAAGATCTTCAAGGCCGGCAAGCTGATGAAGTCCGACGAGCTCGACGCGCAGATCCGCGATCGTTCCGCGCGCTACGTGCAATTCGACTGCTTCCACGAAATCCTGCCGCAGCCCGAGAACCGCATCGTGCCGAGCAAGACGGCCACCGACGCGATCGGCATTCCGCGCCCGGAAATCACGTATGCGATCGACGACTACGTGAAGCGCGGCGCCGTGCATACGCGCGAGGTGTACGCGACGGCTGCGAAGGTGCTGGGCGGCACCGAGGTCGTGTTCAACGACGAGTTCGCGCCGAACAACCACATCACGGGCTCGACGATCATGGGCGCGGATGCACGCGACTCGGTCGTCGACAAGGACTGCCGCACGTTCGACCATCCGAACCTGTTCATCTCGAGCAGCTCGACGATGCCGACCGTCGGTACGGTGAACGTGACGCTGACGATCGCGGCGCTGGCGCTGCGGATGTCGGACACGCTGAAGAAGGAAGTCTGACCGTGCGGAAATCTACTCTCACCTTCCTCCTCGCCGGCAGCCTCGCGCTGCCGGGGCTCGTGCGCGCGGCCGATTCGGCCGATCCCGCGCAGATCAAGCGCGGCGAATATCTCGCGGTCGCGGGCGACTGCATGGCCTGTCACACCGCGAAGGGCGGCAAGCCGTTCGCCGGCGGCCTCGCGATGCCGGTGCCGATGCTCGGCAAGATCTACACGAGCAACATCACGCCGGACCCCGACACGGGCATCGGCAACTGGACGTTCGACGACTTCGAGCGCGCGGTGCGTCACGGCGTGTCGAAGAACGGCGCCAACCTGTACCCGGCGATGCCGTACGTGTCGTACGCGAAGGTCAACGACGACGACGTGCAGGCGTTGTACGCGTACTTCATGCACGGCGTCGAGCCGGTCAAGCAGGCGCCGCCGAAGAACGAGATTCCGCCGCTGCTGAGCATGCGCTGGCCGCTGAAGATCTGGAACTGGCTGTTCCTGAAGGACGGCGCGTACCAGCCGAAGCCGTCGCAGAGTGCCGAGTGGAACCGAGGTGCGTACCTGGTGCAGGGCCTCGCGCACTGCAGCACGTGCCACACGCCGCGCGGCATCGCGATGCAGGAGAAGTCGCTCGACGAGACCGGCGGCAGCTTCCTGTCGGGTTCGGTGCTGGCGGGCTGGCACGGCTACAACATCACGTCGGATCCGCACGCGGGGATCGGCGGCTGGACGCAGCAGCAGCTCGTCCAGTACCTGCGTACCGGCAGCGTGCCGGGCGTCGCGCAGGCGGCCGGCCCGATGGCCGAGGCGGTCGAGCACAGCTTCTCGAAGATGACCGACGCCGACATCGGTGCGATCGCAACCTACATCCGTACGGTGCCGGCGGTGGCCAGCGGCGACGCGAAGCAGTCGCGTTCGTCATGGGGCAAGCCGGCGGAAGACGGCCTGAAGCTGCGCGGCGTGCCGCTCGCATCGTCGGGCATCGATCCGGCGCGGTTGTATCTCGGCAACTGCGCGACCTGTCACCAGATGCAGGGCAAGGGCACGCCGGACGGCTATTACCCGTCGCTGTTCCACAACTCGACGGTGGGCGCGTCGAATCCGACGAACCTCGTGCAGGTGATCCTGAACGGCGTGCAGCGCAAGGCCGGTAGCGAGGACGTCGGGATGCCCGCGTTCCGCAACGAGCTGTCGGATGCGCAGATCGCCGCGCTCGCGAACTACCTGACGGGGCAGTTCGGCAATCCGGCCGCGAAGGTGACCGAGCAGGACGTCGCGAAGGCGCGTTGAGGCCGGGCACGAAGCGGTAGGAAGCAGCGCAACATTCAAAGAGGAGGAGCACAGCACATCGGGCGGGCCCCGATGCCGGTTGTTGCAGAGCGGGGCGGGCGGCACTGGCGGCCGCCTGTCCTGGTTCGTTGGCAATCCGGTGCGCGCGGTTCGCGCATCGCTTTCGTTGATCACACCATGACACCGAATCAACCGTTTCTCGCGTCCCAACGCGATGTGCTGCTGCTGCTGTCCCGAATCCTGCTCGTGATCCTGTTCGTGATGTTCGGCTGGAAGAAGATCGTCGACTTCTCCGGCACGATCGCGTTCATGGGAAGCGAGGGCGCGCCCGCGCCGATCATCTCGGCGGCGATCGCCGTCGTGATGGAGCTGTTCGTCGGCATCGCGCTCCTCGTCGGCTTCCAGACGCGGCCGCTTGCGCTGCTGCTTGCACTGTATACGATCGGCACCGCGCTCATCGGCCACCACTACTGGACGATGACGGGCGGCGAGCAGATGAACAACATGATTCACTTCTACAAGAACATCGCGATCTCCGGCGGCCTGCTCGCGCTGTGCGCGGCGGGCCCCGGACGTTTTTCGATCGATCGCGGGTGACGGGACCTCGGCGCGGGCATTGGGCGCGTGTCGGACGGTCCAGACTGCGAGGAGGCATGATTTTGCGACTCAAACATCTAGGATGGCTGATCGCGGCCGCCGCACCGGCGGCTGCATTCGCACAAACAAGTGTGACGCTGTACGGCCGTATCGACGGTGGCGTCGAATACCTGAACCACATCGCGACGCCGAACGGCAGCTCGACGCGCTGGAGCGCGGAAGGCGGCGACTGGGGCACCAGCATGTTCGGGCTGAAGGGTTTCGAGGATCTCGGCGGCGGGATGTCGACGGTCTTCAACCTGGAAACCGCGTTCCAGGTGATGAACGGCACGACGGGCGGTGGACGCATGTGGTCGCGCCGCGCGTATGTCGGGCTGAAGAGCGACACGTGGGGCCAGCTGCAGGCCGGCCGCAACCTGTTCATCGACAGCGACGGCGTGTGGGAATTCGATCCGTTCGTGCAGCAGGCGTTTTCGTCGGCGTCGCTCGTGCGCGGCCGCAACTGGCAGCAGAGCAGCAACAACATCGAATATCACAGCCCGGTGATCGGCGGCTTCGACGTGCAGGCGCAGTACGCGTTCGGTAACCAGTCGCGCGGCTTCAACTACGGCGCGGCCGATGACTTCGGCCGCTCGGACGGGATCATGATCTCGTACCATTCGCCGGTGCTCGACGTGCGCGGCATCTACGACGAACTGCGCGACAACAACGGCAAGTTCAGCAACATCTTCACCGCGTCGCGCGAGTATTTCGTCGGCGCGAACGTGAAGGTGTCGAAGTTCAAGATCCAGGGCGCGTATACGCATTACCAGGCACCGGACAGCCCGGCCGGCGTCGCCGATCGCGCGGATCATTACTGGCTCGGTGCGACGTATACGGCGACGCCGCAATGGGCCGTGACGGGCGGTGGGTATTACGTGAAGGTGGGCGACGGTGGCGGCGACGCGTCGCACGATCCGTCTGGGCACGCGATTATGTATGTGCTCGGCACCACGTACAACCTGTCGAAGCGGACGTTCCTGTATGGGACGGTTGCTTATGTGCGTAATGGCGGGAATTCGAACTTCTCGCTGCTGGCGTCACCGCGCGATGCGACGTCGGGCACGAGCCCGATGACGGGCGAGTCGCAGACGGGCGCGTATGTGGGGATGATGCATACGTTCTGAGGGGGGTGGTTTGCGTAGGTGAAAAAGGCAGGGACAGTGAAGGTCCGTGCCTTTTTGTGTTTACGTGGCTTGCTTTGGTTGTTGCGGCACATGCTATTGGCATAGACACATGATCGACTGTAGCGGGCAGACTGGATCACTCGTGCTCAGTTAATTCACATTCGTTAAATGTTTCGACTGAGGCGGGGAGCCTAGGGTGGTTATTCAATTCATCGAAATAGTCGCCCTAATTTTTTTAATTTCTCGTCGAGAATCGGCCGCAACAGTTTGGTTGACGTAGAAAAGCTCTGATGAGAGGGGGCTGCAGGCTCCACGTCTTGACACTTTTCAGTATCGTGAAGTCGATGCGTTGGGCGGCGATTCCGTTGGAGACGGTTAATTTGCTTGCGTAATGAGGGTGAAACGCTTTAGCATTTGTCACACAGCATTGTAATGAATATGAAATGTTGTGGATGGCCATCGGCTTGGTAGATACCTATCTCGGACTACCGGTTGCTCGATCCGAAGTTGGAAGTGAGGGTCATGAGGAGGCTGTATGGTGGTCGTGTGTCTAAGTCAGGCTGTCGTTTTTCCGCAAGGAGGATTTGCTATCACAAGCAAATCTTTATTTTCAAAAAGTAAGGAAAATTCAAAATGTCAAGCATTCGCATGCAGTTGAACTCGAAGCTCAGAATTGAATCGGCGGCTGATCAGCTCAATCTCGAGCGACTGAACAGCAGCCGCGCAAGCTATGGCGACTTGATGGATGCCTTCGCTCGCGAGCTGACGTCCGATGAAATTCTGCTCATCTCAGGTGCGGCGAAATCCGGCGGTTCCTATTGCGGAACCGCGTATGCGTAAATCGAACTAGTCGACTAACCTTCGGATTCGGCTGCCAGGATTCTTCTGGCGGCTGATGTTCGGTCTGATTAATCGAAATAGTAACGCGTCGCAGAAGCAGTGTGCGACTCAATATAATATCTTACGTATATTTGCTTGAAACGAGAGGCGTTCAAATGCCCGCCGGAAATCGTATACACGTAAAATATCGCGTCGGCTGCTAATGCTTGATTACCGCTGCCAAGAACCTGTAGAGTTGACATCGGCTTCGCAAAAAAATGACAATCAATTTCAAAATCAGTGCCGAGGAATTCAAGAAGAAGTATCAGGAGCGACTGCCTTTCGTTATCAAGGGCGCGGTTGATACGTCGGCCGTTCGCTGGGCAGACATTAACGACATCATCTCCAGATGCGATCCTCAGTCTGAAAACTTCCGTGTCTCGTTCCCGAGTGGAAATATCGACAAGGAAAAGTACGTGCGCACGTATTTTCATGTCGGGGACGTGCGACGCAAGCTGAATAAGCCGGCTCTCTATGGTTTCCTGCGCCAGGGCGGGACATTGGTCGCGAACCATATCTATGATGAACCGAGGTTCAACGATTATGCGAAGGACGTGGCGCAGTTTACCGGGCGCCAGACCGTCACCTCGGCTTATGTTGCATTCGGGAAGACGGATTCCTACCGTGAGCATTGGGACTCGAGAGACGTTTTCGCGGTGCAACTGAAGGGGCGAAAGCGCTGGGTCGTGTATGCACCCTCCTTCGAGGCGCCGCTGTACATGCATCAAAGCAAGTTCATCGAAGACAAATATCCCTGTCCTGACAAACCATATTTGGACTTTGTCCTCGACGAAGGCGATGTCTTTTATATTCCCCGCGGCTGGTGGCATAACGTCACGCCGCTTGGGGAGCCGACGGTGCACCTCGCCATCGGTACGTTCCCCGCATTTGCCGTTGATTATGCACGATGGATATTCCGGCAGTTGCCGGAGTGTATTCACGCTCGGATGGCGCTTGAAAACCATGCGCAGGACAAGGAAACCGTCCGTCTGCTTGCGGAGGCAATCTCTGAGCGCTTGAACGATCCCGCGTGTTACCGCGAGTTCATGGAAGCCCACGTGGCAGACCAGATTCTCGAGACGCGGCTGAATCTCGAAACGCTTGGCGACGCGAGTGTTGGTGCGCTTGATCGTGACGCGCAGATTCGCCTCAACGTGTTGAGAAGCGATCTGTCGGACGAGTATCTCGTCACGAGCGACGGCAAGGTGTGGTTTCAGGACGAGTTGCAGCTTCTCAAGAATTTTTTAATCGCGAATCCGCAAGTGAGCGTTTCTCGAATCGAAGAGCAGTTCCCCGAGCACCCCCGTGCCGAGCTTTCCGAAGTCCTGTATTCGTTGGCAACGAACGGGGCTATCGAAATTCTCTGAATACGAGAGATTTCTTCCTGGCGCAGATGGCGTGACGCACTGGATGCCCGTGGCATCCGGCGCGGCATTGCCTCGCCGTGCAGCGGAAAAATTTGAGAGGCAGGTCCCGGATTCGTGTTGATCCGGGTATTCGGCTGCGCAATCGGTGATTGGCAAGATAAACGTGGTGCGATTGTAGTGTCTCGCTACAAACAAGATGAAAACCGAGCTCCCCTATCCATTCGGTATCGATTTCATGAGGCAGAACAAGATTTTCATGTTTTTCTGTCCTCCCGATTGCCTGGACGCAGATGGCCGTCCGGTGCTGGAGGGGCGATCGATGTTGCACAAGCCTGGTAGCGCGGCTTATCAGGCGTGTCCTTACCAGGACTCGCGCGCGGGCACCCGCAAGCCAATCAACGTGGAATCGCTTCAAGCGCTGATGCGGTATCAGAGCGAGGTGGTCGCGTTTATCCAGGAAATTGCCCGGCATCTGCGCAGCAGAAAAATCATCGGTGATGGCGGGGGCAGCATCGGCGACATGTATACGCTCGCTTTCGTGTGCTACAAGTCGCCGGAAATCTATTTTGTCAATCGAGTGTTTGGCGGGCAGGCCGACGTGCCCGTGGTGTGCTCGATTGTCTCGCGCTTCTTTCACGGACTGGTCAATCTGTTTGCCATCATGGCCCTTGAATACGAGGGCGACCTGGCGCAGATTGACCTGACGCCCCAGGAAATCTATTGCTACGCGGATGACGGCGGATATCTCATCGGCATGAATGAAGCGTGCGCCGCATCCCAGGCAACCATCGTCAAATACATCTCCATCGTCCGGCAAGCGCTACTGCCTGACGATGGAGATGCGGCCCGGTTCACGGATGTTGTCCTGTCCGAACAGGAAATGGACAGGGTGATTCAAGCGGCTCAAGTCATGATGAGCCTCGAATTCCATGGCCTTATCTACGAAACAGCGCGTTGTCGTTCCTGGCGACAGGTCAATGAGAGCGACCCACCCCGCGCGAACCTCAAGGAGCCGCTTTCGCGCTTCGCCACGACGCATTGCCTAGTGGCCAAGAAGCTGTCGCTCGACGAGCGACCCTTCGAGCATCTTCTCTTCAAGCGAGCCCGCAATCTGTCCGGGGCGCTGCTGATCGATCGTGCGTCATCGGAGCGACTGTGCGAATCGGCGAACGCGTACATCACGACGAGCGGTCGCGATACCGAGGCACGAAGGGCACACCGAGAGAGACTCAAATCCAGGATGCTGCGGCTTATCGAGCGTCATCGGCGATTCGTTGCCGAGCACGTCGCGGACGACGGCTATCTAACGGCTGATTTGGACATCTTTTTTGGCCGATGGCCGGAATAGCGGATTGATGATTGATATCGATGGACAAGAGAGAACTATTCAGGAGGGAAGCGCTCGATGCACGCAAGGACGCGAGGAATCTCTATGGCGACGTCCTGCTGTTTCTTCCGCGGTCGTATAAAAAGATACTCGTGTTGCTGTTCGTTTGCATCCTGTCTCTCCTGCTGGTCCTGATCTTCGGGTCCTACACGAGACGAGTAGCGGTAAAGGGAGAGCTGTTCTCGACGCTCGGTGCGATACCGGTGTATCTGCCGAAGCCGGGGATCATCAACAAGTATTTCGTGAAGGAAGAGGAGATCGTAAAGAAGGGCGCGCCGCTGTTCCGGGTGTCGACCGAAGTCTTTGGCCTGGCCAACCGGGGAACCTCGACCGAGGCGATCAACCTGCTCAACGAGCGAAAGGAACTGCTGCAGCGGCAGCTCGAGAGCGAGAAGTCGACCTACGTGCATAGCCTGAAGAACGTCGAATATCAGATCCGTTCGAAGCAGAATGAGCTGAAGCTGCTTGGCGCGCAGATCAAAGAGGTACGGAAAAAGAATGAGTTGCTGTCGGCAAGCTTGAGGCGATACGAGGCGGCGCGCGCCCAGGAGGCGATCTCCGAGGATGCGATGGCGGAAAAGGCGATCCTGGCGTTCAACAGCAGGATCGACTACAACGAATGGCAAAGATTGTCGGAAACCTTGAGTCGGGATATCTCGAATCTTTCCTTCGAAAGGGACAAGGAGGCGTCGGAGTTCGGGAAGCGCACCTTGTCGATCAAGGGCGAGCTGTTGGCGCTTGAAGAGCAGATTCTCGCCGCCGAGTACCAGAAGGGCGCCATCATCAAGGCGCCTGCATCGGGAAAGGTCACGGCGATCCAGGGGGTCGACGGTTCCTACTACGACAGCACCAAGCCCGTCTCGTTCGTGGTGCCTTCGCAGGCGGAGATCGAAGCCCGGCTTCTCGTTCCGGCCGCCGCCATTGGCTTCGTGAAAAAGGGCGACGTCGTCTATCTGCGCTATTCGGCTTTCCCGTATCAGCAGTTCGGCCAGGGCAAGGGAATTGTCTATTCCATATCCGAAACGTCACTGATGCCGGACGAAATCGCATTGGGATCCAAGCTGTCTGTAACGGAGCCGATGTATCTGGTGAAGGTTCGGGTCGAGCGGCAGTTCGTGAGCGGAAATGACATGCGCTACGCGCTCAAGCCAGGGCTGATGATCGATGCGGACGTCATGGTGGAACAACATCGAATCTATCAGTGGCTCATGCGCCCGCTCTTGGCCGCGTCGGAAAGAATCAAACAGTAAGCAATGGAAAAGAAGGCATACTTCGAACGTATATTCGGTACCCGATTCCCGACGGTCCTGCAGACCGAGTCGACGGAATGTGGTCTCGCGTGCGTGGCAATGCTGGCCAATTACCATGGCCATCACGTGACGCTGCGCGACCTCCGGCTCAAGTTTTCCGTGTCGCTGAAGGGGATCTCGCTTGGATCGCTGCTCCGCGTGTGCAAGCACAACGGCTTGTCGAGCCGGCCGATCCGTACCGAAATTGCTGGTCTCGAGCAGATCAAGCTCCCGTGCATCCTGCACTGGAACTTCAATCATTTTGTCGTGCTGAAGAAAATCGGCGCCGAGCACGCCATCATCGTCGATCCTGCATACGGCGAGAGAAAAATCGAGCTGGGGGACTTGTCCCGAGCGTTCACCGGGGTGGCCATCGAGGTATGGCCAGATCCGGATTTCATCGTCGTCGAGCCGCAGAAGAACATTCCCCTGAGTCATCTGATCGGCAATCTGCGGGGGCGAATGAGGGCGCTCGTCACGATCCTGTTTTTGGCGATCGGGCTGGAATTTCTCGTGGCACTTTCGCCCTATTACATTCAGCTGGTCATTGACAGTGCGATCGGCACAAACGATCAGTATGTCATCGCCGCGCTCGCGACAGGCTTTGGGATGGTCTATCTGCTCAAGAACTTCATCGGCTCGGTGCGCAGCTGGTTCCTGATGTATCTGAGCACCAGCCTGAACGTTCAGTGGAAAGACAATGTCCTGGAGCACATGCTCGCCTTGCCGCTCGAATACTACGAGAAGCGGCACATGGGCGACGTGCTATCCCGATTCGGCGCCATTGACTTCATTCAGCGAATGCTGACCACGTCATTCGTCGAATCGGTGCTTGATGGCGCATTCTCCATCGTCATCCTGCTCGTGCTGTTCATTTACCAGCCGTTGCTGGGCACCCTGGTTCTGGTCAGCGCGCTGCTGTACATCGCGGTGCGCTGGCTGCTCAACGCCTCGATTCTGGGTGCATCGAGAAATGAGATCGTCCATGGGTCGAAGCAGAGCTCCTACCTGCTCGAGACCATTCGTGGCATCCGGCAGGTCAAGCTCTATGGCCAGCAAGCGGAACGCCGGCTCAGCTGGATCTCGCTGTTCGTCAATCAAACGAATGCCAAGATCCAGACGCTGAAAATCGACGTCTGGCTGAAGTTCGCCAGGACCTTGATCTTTGACGTCCAGAACATCGTGGTGGTCTGGTGCGGTGCGGTCCGGGTCATCGATCGGGAATACACGGTGGGTGCACTGATTGCCTTCCTCGGCTACAAGCTGCTGTTCGAAAGCCGCGTGGTCGCGCTCATTGACAACGTGTTTGTCATTCAGAACATGCAGCTCCAGGCTGACCGCCTCGGCGACATCGTGCTTTCAAGGCCGGAGGAAACGCGCGGTAACCTCGAATGCGATATCGCCAGGTTGTCTGGCAGCCTCGAGTGCAAGGACCTGTGCTTCCAGTATTCGCTATTCGAACGAAACGTGATCGACGGATTGAACTTCAAGGTCGAGGAAGGCGAATCGGTGGCCATCATCGGGCCTTCGGGATGTGGCAAGTCGACGATCTTCAACGTCATTCTCGGCATCTATCAGGGGGCCAAGGGGAGAGTCCTCATTGGGGGGGAGGACGTCGAGTCGATGAGCGTGGAGAAGGTCCGCAGCGTATTCGGAACCGTGCTGCAGGATGACATCCTGTTTGGCGGATCCATCGCGGAAAACATCTCGGGATTCGATGCGCGTCCGGATCATGAGTGGATCGCCAAGTGCGCGGCAATGGCCAACATCGAGGATGAAATCGAAGCCATGCCGATGAAGTACGCGACTCTCGTGGGCGACATGGGCGCGGTTCTGTCTGGCGGTCAGAAGCAGCGCGTTTTGCTGGCGCGGGCGCTTTACAAGCGTCCGAAGATTCTGTTGCTGGATGAGGCGACCAGTCATCTGGACGTGTCGAACGAGAAGGCAGTGAATCGGGCGATCAAGTCACTGAAGATCACGCGCGTCATCATTGCCCACCGTCCGGAGACGGTCCTGTCCGCGGACAGGATCATGCGGATGAAGAACGGAAAGATCGATTCGATCCTTACGCCAGCGGAGGCTATGACATTGCTTGAGGCCATCAATGGATCTTCGGTATAGCCGGGCTCGTGATGGCAGGCAGTTGTTCGGTTGGTGTTCGTGCGGGCCGGCTGTCTTCGTGTGTGCAGTATCTCTCTTCAAGGTGGCGTGATGTCGAAATCGTGGTTTGCGATCAGGGTCTGCGCATGATCGTGCTGTCTCCAAATAAAGATCTGCTTCGCAAGGAATGACATGAGAAACATGTCGATTCCTGGCAGGCCTCGTCGCGACCCGGTCGTTTGTTCCGGACAGATCGCCAGCTCGCGGCCGAGGCATTGCGTCGTTGGCGCATTGATCTCGGTGAGTGTCGTGCTGACCGGTTGCGCGAGCAGTGTGTACGAACGCCCGGCGGTCGACATACCGGCTCGCTGGACCCGTGAGAGCGCCGTGGACGCGCATTCGCGTACGGATACTGCGCCATGGTGGACGCGCTTTGGCGATGACCAACTCAATCGGCTCATTGCCGCTGCGCTGTCGCGCAACAACGATCTTGCCACCGCTGCGCTGAATGTCCGGAAGGCCCAGCTGCGCGCCGGACTCGCGGGCGACCCACTCCAGTTCGGGCCCGAGGCTGGCATCAATGTCCGGCGCGACTTTCGCCTGGACAGCGGCGCGACGGCCTGGAACAACAGCGGCGTATTGCGCGGGACCATGAATTACACGATCGATTTGTGGGGACGACTCGCACAGCAGCAGAACATCGCTCAATGGGCGCTCCAGGCGTCCGAGGCGGACCGCGAAACCGTGCGCCTCAACGTGATCGGGACCACGGCAGATCTCTACTGGAGACTGGCGTACCTCAATCAGCGGCTTGCCTCCGAAGAGCAGAGCTTGGCGACGGCGTTGCGCACGCAACAACTCGTACATGCCCAGAATCTCGCGGGCATTGTATCGGCGCTCGAGCGACGGGAAGCGGAGCAAACTGTCCTGACGCAAAAGAGCAGTCTGTCGCAGTTGCGACAAACCCAGGTTGAAACGCGCAACGCTCTGGCGATCGTGTTCGACGCGGCGCCAGGCAGCAATGTGCTGGAGGAGGTGCTCGGGCAGGAGCCGCCCGCGTTGCCGACAGGCGCGTTGCCGGTAGTGGATGACGGGCTGCCGGCGGATCTTCTGGGGCGGCGGCCCGATATGCGCGCCGCCGAACTCCGGTTGCGTCAGAGCCTCGCCAACGTCGATGTGGTCCGCACCAGCTATTACCCGACGCTGTCATTGACCAGCGCGGTGGGAGCGAGCAGCACCTCGCTCGGCAATTTGCTGGCGAACCCCGTGGCGATCCTCGGCGCTGGATTGAACCTGCCATTTCTCGATCTCAAGGCAATGCGCCTTGACACGAGCGTCGCGCAGGTCGAGTACGAGTCGGCGGTCATCGGATTTCGCCAGGCGCTCTATCGGGCTTTCGCGGACGTGGAAGACGCGCTGTCGGCGCGAATTCGCCTGGCAGAGCAAGCCGAGCTTCGGGCGCGGAACCTGACCGCCGCGCGAGAGGCCGAGCACCTCTATGAGATTCGTTACCGGACGGGCGCAGTCGCGCTGCGCATGTGGCTCGATGCGCAGGAACTGCACCGCACCGCTGAACTCCAGTTGGCGCAGACTCGCCTGAGTCAGTTGCAGAACTTCGTCACGCTCTATCAGGCGGTGGGCGGCGATACCTTGAAGCCATGACGGGAAACGCGCCCAAATCATCATGAAGACACGAAATTTCCGTCGGATGAGACGGAGTTCGGCGGACTGGATTCGTCGATTCCGCGAGGAAATACCGCACGACTTGCTGCACCAGCGGGATCACGGGAATGACGAGCCGCCCGGTATCGCGGATGCCGGTGGAATGACAATTATATCGACAGGAATCGGAAATTGAATACCGCTGGCGTACACATCATCGCTGAGCTGAGCGATTGCGACTTCTCCCGCCTCTCCGACGCGGTTCGCGTCGAGGATGCGTGCAAGCAAGCAGCGCTGCATAGCCGGGCCACCGTCTTGTCCGTCAATCGCCACCGATTCAGCCCTGTCGGCGTGAGCATCCTGGTCTTTCTGGCCGAGTCCCATCTATCGGTTCATACATGGCCGGAGGAAGGCTATGCCGCCGTGGACGTCTACACATGTGGCCCTTCGACCCGACCACACAAGGCCATCACGTTTCTCGCGCGGTTCCTGAAGGCGAACAACGTTCACCTGCGCTGTCTTTCGCGGGGGAAAAAGATCAGCGATCGCGAATACGAATCGGAAGAATTCGTACTGGAAGGCGCCAAGCTGAGTCAGGCCCGTGCCTTTGACGCGGACGCTCACGTTGACTTCAGTGCGGGCCGAATCGGATGAAGCGCACGCCTTTCCATTTCGCAGGGACGACCAACAGCAGATGAAAAAGATATCAGTTGTATTCGACTGGGACGGCACGCTTGCCGACACGGATTTCCTGATCGACGCCGTAATCGAATACGTATTCGGCCAGCGGGGGGCAGCGGCACTGTTGGACGATGTGGCGCCGATCATGTACCGGGCGCGTCCGGAGGGTTTGCTCTTGCGGTCTATCCGGATTCCGGTGGATCAGCGGCGCGAAATCATCAGCGAGATCGGGGAGACGTTCAAGAGACTCGACAGGGAAGCGGCACTCTTCGACGGCGCGCGGGAACTGCTTCGTGAACTGGGCGATGCGGGTGTCCCCCTCGGCATCGTCACGGGACGGGATCGTGCCTCATGGTCGGCTCAGGTGAGCCGGCTGTTGCCCGAAGTGCACTTCGATGCATCGGTCTGCCGGCACGAGTCTCCGCTGAAACCCGATCCACACGGGTTGAGGAAGGTACAGGACGAACTTGGCGCCGAGCAGATCATTTATGTCGGAAACACCGTTGCCGATCTGGCATGTGCGGAGGCCGCGAACTCACATTTCATCGCGGCCAATGTCTGTACGCGTGCGCGTGAGCCGTTGATCCAACGCCACGATGTGGTTGCAAGGCACACATTTCATCAAATTCGCGCCGATATCCACCAGCTCATCGAGGCGGTGGAGCGGATGTGAGGCGTATGCGCCGCTCGAAGTGTCGTGGGGCGCATGAAAGTTTGAGAGTTGTTGAAACCCCGTCCGGGACGGGATTTTTGTGAGGAACCGGGCAAGAAGCCATGTCGATACAGTCTTTGGATCACGTTATAAATCAGGCATTGGCCGAGCTATTGCGACATTGCGTGGAGAGTCGTCAGACCGCGCTTTTCGTCCTTGTTGGCGGGTCGGCCGCGGAGGGTTTTGCGGTTTGTACTTCGGACATCGATCTGGTGTTGGTGCATGCCGACGAAAGAACGATCCGTACGAGGCAATTCATCGTGGATAACCGGCGCGTGGAGGTCACGATCTACAGTCGCGAGGAATTCCGGGACGTCGTGAGTTTGACGCGTCAAGGATGCACGGGCCCCACCTTCTTTCGCCAACTGGATTCGCGACGGCGCCTCCTGTTCTCGAAACCGATCTTCGGTGAGGACCGGTACAGGGCGGAAATGGAGGTCGCCAGACGCCAGGACTTCATGGATGACCTGGTGGCGTTTCAAAGAGCGGCCTTGTTGAAGAGTTTTTCCGATCTGGTCGGCGGGATTCACGAGGCCCTGCATGAAGATGATCTGAGAATCCGCGCCAGAGGTTATCTCGAGTGCAGTGTCGACGCACTGTTGACCTCGATCGGAGACACCTACTTCCGCGACAAGTGGAGAGTCGCGCGCGCTCGAAGAGGCATGGTTGGCAGCGTGCTGGGTCCAATGCGTGAACCCGTGAGTTCGCTGCTTTCCGGTCGCCCGCTGCCAGGGACGGAATATCTGAATACGTTTCTCGAGCAGATATTTGCCTATTCCGCGATGTGCCAGTACCTCGCGGCCTTCAGTGCGTTCAGTTTCGAGCATCTGCTGGCGGGCGATATCGAGGCATGCATGACACGGCGCCCGGCGTTGCGTACCCCCTTGCTGGTCGCCGGACAAGGCTCCGACGTACTCGTGAGATCGAGTACGTCCACGTTGCAGCTCGCGCCTGCATTGGCGAACGCGCTGTGCTTGAGCGCATTGGGGTTGAATGCCGCGCGCGTTGGCGAGCTTGCAGGAAAGATGACGGGTGGCGAGCCAGATGGAGAACACCTGGAAGCAATTCTTATGAATCTGTCGGCCGTCCATGCAAAGCTCGGAATCGGATAAATAAAAATCGGGCCGACGAATGGGGTATCGATCTCGACGCCGGTTGTGGTGACATGGATTGCCAACCGGTCGAGATTGACGACTGTTCAGGATCTCTGCGTATTCATTCCAATCAATCGAATTCTGTCATGAAGATACTTGTTACCGGTGGCAACGGCTTCATTGGGCGGCACGTCGTCAAGGCGCTGCTGGACGATGGTCATAGGGTGGCGATATTTGATCGGAAGATCAAGGCTCAGCCGAATGATGTGTCTCCCCACATTGAGTATGTGTACGGATCGATCACCGATGCGGCTGCGATACATGAGGCGATGTCCGAAGTCGATGGATTCGTTCACCTGGCCGGCGTGCTGGGTACGCAGGAGACCATCAAGAATCCGGCGCCCGCGATACACACTAATGCCGTCGGCGGGATGAACCTGCTGGAGGCGGCGGCGCACTATTCCGTGCCGGGCGTCAACATCACCATTGGAAACTGGTGGATGAACAACGCCTACTCCATTACCAAGAACATGACGGAGCGATTCGTCCATATGTATAACAATGAGCGGGCGACGAGAATCTCGAATGTGCGAATCGTCAACACGTACGGGCCGGGCCAGTCCGTGGCGGCACCGTTCGGTCCGAGCAGCGTCAGGAAGATCATGCCTTCGTTCATCTGCCGGGCGCTGACGGGGCGGGACATCGAGGTGTACGGGAACGGCGGGCAGGTATCCGATATCGTCTACGTGGGGGACGTTGCTCGCATCATCTCGCTTGAACTTGCGTCGGTAATGACGAATGGTCCGAGAGAATATTGTCTTGAAATCGGCTCGAAGCGTCCGAGCACGGTCCTGGAAACGGCGATTCTGGTTCGGGATATCGTTGCCGATCTGGGGCTGGCAAAAGTCAACATCAAGCATCTGCCCATGCGCCCGGGAGAGCACGACAACGCCGTCCTTTCGAACGAGGGGGCGGACCGCCTGAGCTCAGCTGTCGATGGGCTCATGACCACGGAGAAAAATTCGATCCTGCTGTCGGTGACGGCCAGTTCGATGATCCGGTCGCTTCGGAATGTCGTGTCGGCCAATCTGGCGACCCTGGATCATCTCGACGTGGATATCGACGGGCTTACGCCTCCGGAGATCGGCATCGAGCATACCGTCAAATACTATTTGAACCAGAAGGGTGTCGTCTGGGACGACTGCAGGTAAGTCCGCGATATGAGCCGAAGCACGCTTGTCCTGGATCTCGATAACACGATCTATCCGGAATCGTGGGGATTGATGGATGTCATTTCAAATCGCATGGTTCAGTTCGTCCGCACGAGGTTTCAAGGCGACGAGGTGGAGGTGTGTGGGCTGATCGAACGCTATCGATCGAGATTCAATTCGATTGCCATCGGATTCATGAACGATCGTCGAGCGGAGTTCGATGATTTTCTTCGCTACTCGCATGACATCGATCTGAGTTCCTATACGCCGGATGCGAGCCTCGGGGATCTTCTCGCGCTGTCGGGATTCCGGAAGAAATTCATTTTCTCCAACGCACCCAGGGTTCATGTCGTCAACGTGCTGAGGAAGTTTGAGCTGACGGGTGCTTTTGATGACATCGTTTGCATCGAGGATGTCGGATATCGATACAAGCCCAGCGCGGCGGCATTCGACGCGTTTTACGCGATTACGAAATCGGATCCGTGCGACTCGGTCTTTGTCGATGATTGCGTACGCAACATCGAGGCAGCGAGGGTGCGCGGAAGTTACACGGTACACGTCAGCGAAGCGCTCGAGGTCGGGGCGCGATCGGATGAGATGCATGGATCGCTCGCTGAATATCTATTGCGTCGTTGCAAAGGAAGAAAGGAATAACCATGACGTACATGCCACTGCCTCCCAATGCCGCCGCGGCGAAGATCCAGCAACTGGTGACGTCCCGAGGGACGTTGACGCGCTCCGAGCTGGTGTTTTTCGGCGGAATGACCGATGCCGCGGTTCAGCGTGGCATCCAGTATCTGCGAGAGAACGACGGCGCGGGCGGGCGCGAGCTTCACGATCGGCCGGACGTGCTCGGGCTGGTGGAGGATTCCGGTGTTCGAAACCATCTCAAGGTTGGCATCGCACCACTGATCGGAGATCTCGAAACATACGAACGCGCGCTGAAATTCCTGGAGGCGTTTTTCCAGGAGGCTTCCGGCCCCGATCATCGCTTCAATCAGAATTTCGTGACGCCGGATACGAGCGTGCGGCGCATCATGTATGCCGCGACGCGGGATACGTTGAAGGGCAAGCGACTCTATTTTCTTGGGGACGACGATCTTACGGGAGCGGTTGCGGCCTATCTCTATCCGGAGACGGAGGTGTTCGTCATGGACATCGATGCCCGGCTTCTGTCCAGCGTCGAGGCATGCGCAAAGAAATACGGCTTGGGCAATTTGAAGACCATCGTGCACAACGCCTTCGACGAGCTGCCTGCGCATTTGCACGGAGATGCCGATGTGGTGTGGTGCGACCCATCCAAGGCGGTTCTCGATGCCTTTCTGAGAAATGCCTCCGCCCTGATCGGCGATGAAGGTGTCGTGTATACCTTTGCCCAGCCGGAATACCTTCCGGTGAGCCGAGTGTTCTTCGATGTCATGCTGAAGTACGGGATGATCGCGACCGACATGATTCCGCGCTTCAATCAGTACTGCGCGAGCGGACAACATTCGCGGGTCCGGGCGCAGGCTGACGGATTTGAACTGGCATTCACGGAAAGCCTGGTTCGCTTGGTCAGGTTGTCGAACGGAAGTGACGTGAGCTTGCCATGATAATTTCGATCGACGGGTTGCCGGGCACCGGCAAGACCACGCTTGGCATGCGACTCAGCAGGCGATATGACGTCCCCTTCTTGCAGGAACTTTGCCTGCCGAGCCTGAATCGGTCCGACTACGACGAAGGCGCATTCGTGAAGAACGACATGCACAAGATTCGCCGCGCGAGAAATCTCGGACGTGCGATTCTGGATCGATCGTTTTGTTCGACGGTCGCATTCAAGATGGCTGCAACTCAGCGGATCGACGAGGCGAGCTTTCACGAAATCCAGCGCGCGTTTTACGCGAGTGAACGCGTTGCCCCTGACCTCGTGGTCATGATCATGTCCCCGCCCGATGTTTCGTCGATCGGGCTCGAGAAACGCGGCGACGCGGGATTGTTCGCCCAGGCGTTTCTGCAGGCCTGGTGGCATGGCTTTCGCCGTGCGGCGCGCGCGCTGGAGCTGAGTGGCGTCCCGGTGCGTTGTGTTCCTTATTCAAAGACCCCTTTTTACAGGAGTGTTGTTCGTGGATCAAAAAAGTGAGCTGAATATTCGTGTGTCGGCCAAGGCCATTGTCATCCATCAGGATCATCTCCTGTTGACTCGCTACAAGTCGGATTCGGACGAGTGGTACACGCTGCCGGGCGGCGGCCAGCTGTTTGGCGAGAAGCTGTCGGAGACGCTGGTGCGGGAATGTCTCGAGGAGACCACATTCCGGATCGAGCCCGGCAAGCTGGTATTCATCAGGGAATATATCGGCGCAAATCACGAGTTCTCGGAATTCGATGGCGATACGCACCAGATTGAACTGATGTTCCTTGCATCCTTGGCGGAGGAAGGCACGAACCTCGACGACCTGGAGATCAATGCGGACCGAGACCAGGTTGGGGCGCAGTGGGTCAAGCTGGAAGACGTAAAGAACGCACCGCTGTTTCCAGCCGCCCTGCGCAGCCTGATTGCGGAGAAGCAGTTCACCGCGAGCACGTCGATCTATTTGGGCGACGTAAACTGAGAGCGGACATGAAGGTTTGCATCGTAGGCCCTTCGGGAGCCGGGAAATCGACGATCTCGGGGGAATTGGCGCGCAAGTTCAATGTCGCCACGTACGAGTTCGACGATATCTATTGGGATTTGAGCGGGGCGGAGTTCGTGAAAAACTCGGATGAGTCGATGGCGGCTGCCATCGAAAAGATCCTCGAGGAGGACAGCTGGTTCGTCGAAGGTGCATATGACAAGCGGATGTATCCGCTGCTCGTCGAGTGTTCATTGATCTTGAAGGTGGAGGTTTCGTTCGGCTTGAGAGCGATACGCTTGATCAAGCGCTTCATTCGGTCATCGATGACAGGCAAGCGGCCCAAGGAGACCTTCTGGAATACCGTCCATTTGGTCAAGTTCTCGTATGGCTTCGACAAGCGCCTCGGCGAGTTTCTGTCCGGGGACGCGGCGCTTTCCCGGAAAGTCGTTTCCGTTCACGACACGTCTTCGTGCATCAGAGCGATGCACGCGATAGGTCTTTGCTGAAGCGATCGCCACAATGAATACGCTCGCGCTTTACGTGCCGTTGATCGTGCTGTGGCTCAGGACCGTGATGAATATCACGTGGCTGGTTCGACTGGCGCGGGAGACTTCATATCGGATCAGTCGAGATGCGAAGGCGCCCCGCGCAAGCAATGGGGGGGCGAGGCTGTTCATTGTCACGCCGGCGCTGAACGAACAGAACCACATAGGCGATTATCTGGCTCACATCTGCGAACGCCTGGCATCGCATGCGGGGCTGGTCGAGCGCATGGTCGTTGTGTGCAACGACAGCGAGGCCGGTGATTCGTCGTCGACATCAGGGCTGCACACTTGGGATGCCGCCATGCGTGCCCTTGGCGCGTCCGGGGCGTCGGCGATTTCATCGACAGTCGATGTCATCCGATACTCGGGAGAAGCCAGACGCTCTGGGCAAATCAACTTCGCTTGCGCTTACCTGCGCCGAAATCACGGTCTTGCTTCGAATGACTTCGTTCTTTTGCTGGACGTCGACGCGATTTTGGACGATAACTTCTTCTGCGCCGTGGCGGATCACGTGGAATGTTCGCGCGCCGATCTCGCGCAGGTTCAGTCCATCTATCTTTCCGCCGCAAACGGGAGCCATTACGATGCCGCCGCCGCGCTATGGCAGAACTATTTCATGTTGTCGCGCGAGCGCGCCAGATTCATAAGAAGAGAGCGTCTCAATGAGGACGATTTGACGCTGAATGGATATTTTTGGTACACGGCGAATGGTGTTGTCATTCGCTATTCCCTGATAGAGGCGGTGGGGGGCTTCGTTGAAAGTTGCGCGATTGACGATTTGTCGACTTCGGGCATGTTTTGTGCGGCGGGTTGTCGTGTTGCGCTGCTGGATACATTCTTGTCCGTTGAGCAGGCGCCGGGTTCAACCGCGGATTTCAAACAGAAGCTTTTCTGGTGCTCCTCTTATGTGGAGATGTTCCGAATGCTGGGTTCACGGATGCTGGGTGGAAATGCTGGCATCGGATACATCTTGTTTCGCATCTCGCACTTTGTTGTCTGGATCTTGCGTGCGCCGGTCATTTTAGGGTCGGCGATAGCTTGCGGCATGGATTACCGGCTCGTCGGTGCTTGTGCCTTGTCATATCTTGCGTATCTCGCTTCATCGTACGCGTTCCCTTTCGTCTTCCTGCCTCGGACCAGAAGGTCTCTACGGGTCGGGTCGCCGCGCGGCCTGCTGTGCCTCGCAATCTATCCTCTGGTGCAGTCACTCGTCCCGTGGCTGATGGTTGCGAAGAGGGGGGCGCTTCGTTTGTGTGGTTCTAGTGTCATGGGTTTGCCAAAGAAATCTGCGGGAGTGTGATGTCTGAAATATTTGAAACCGTAAACTCGGCGGCCGCGCGCTGCACGCATGTTGCCGATGTGGATGCGTCAGGGGTGAGCGTTGCCGTGAAATGCGAGCGTCCGGAATTCATCGATGCGTTGAAGGAGTATTTCTTCGTTCCGTGTTCGCCTCATTGCAATGAATTTCCGTTCGTTGGCGCGGAATTGATTTACTGCCACGGAGATGACCTGTTTTTCAAGGTGCTGGATATCGCGTCGAAATTTCGGGTGGTCGAGCGCATCGAATTTCATCCGGACAATTTTTACGAGGTGATCTACCGGGACGAATTCGGAGAGGTGCTGGAGTCGCGAGGCGGGATACGACATTTGATCATCCGCTCGTCGTCGCGACGGCAGTACTGTATTATCACGCCCGGCTTTCAGGAGGGCGTTCTCGAGTTTCAGAAGCCCGGTATTCGACTGATCCGCGAAATCGCGTTTCGCGCGCATCAGTCGGTGCGCTATTTCCCATTGCATGCATCCGTAGCGGGCACGGGATCGAGGGGGTTTCTGTTTGTCGGGGATAGCGGCGCCGGAAAGACCACCCTGGCGGCCGTGGTGTCGGCGATGGCCAATGAGGGCGTGTTTGTCAGCTCGGATATCGCGTTGATTCGGCACGATGGCACGGGTGTCGATGCGATTGGCTGGCCCGGTGGCGGGATATCGGTTGGCACGGGCACGCTCGACTGTCTTCGCGCCGCCGTTTCTGTGCCGCAGCCTGAGAAGGTGTTCCTGCACGAGGAGGGGTACGTAAGGAAAGGCAAGCGCCTGGTGACGCCAGCCGAGTTCTCTGAGATGCTGGGGGGGCGCGTGGGCGTTCGACAGAGTATCGATGCGATCGTCTTCCCGAAAATCACGCCTGAGGACGAATCCTTTCAGATTGAGCAGCTGTCGTTCGAGCGCGCTTTCGAACTCGCATCGAGCCAGTTGCGGGACTCGATTTCCGATACGCACAGATACGGGTTGGTCGATTTCATTGGAGAGGATATGGAGAGTGTCAACGCACAGGCGCTAGTAGATCTCGACGCTGCCACAAGGACGCTACCTGCATTTTCGATCCACGGACACCCCGTTGCCATCGCGCGTCATCTCATCAACGATTTAATTTTGTATTCAGAACATTGATTTAAAGTTAGTTATATGGAGTAGATTGAGATCACATCCCTACGAACTTTGTGGAAATTTGGCCGGTTTCGACAATCCGGTGGTTTGGTAGGTGTTGTGCCTCAAAACCCGCACACCTCAGTCGTCGTCAGCACCGCGAACGGCCCGCCGAGTGTCGCATTATGATGCGCGACGATCCGCTCGGCCGGCAGCGCGGGCGTGTCCATGCAGGTGTGCGCATTGGCGACGAGCACCGCGCGAAACCCGAGATCGGCGGCCGCACGGCACGTGGTATCGACGCAGTACTGCGTCTTCATCCCGGCAATCACGATTTCTCCGATACCGGCCGCGTGCAGCCACTCGGCGAGCCGCGTGCCCGCGAAGCAACTAGGCCGGGTCTTGTCGAACACGATGTCGGACGCCGTATCGATCGCGAGCTCCGGCAGCAGCGCTGCCAGCGGCGCATCGGGCGCGATCGGCGAGCCGGCCGGCCCGGTGTGGCGCACGGCGAACACGGGCGCACCGGCTTCGTGCGCGCGACGAATCAGCCGGTTGATGTTGGCCAGCACGCGTTCGCCGTCATGCGGACGATCGGGGCCATGGAACAGCCCGACCTGCATGTCGATGATGACCAGTGCACGTTTGGGGGAAGGGACTGCGGACATCGCGTTCTCCTGAATGGCCGATGCAGACGGAGAAACGACGAGACCCCGTCCGGAACCGGCGGGGCCTGTGGGAATCGGTGACGCTACGATCTTGCGCGCACTCGCCGCACGGACCCGCCGAAGGCGGTCGTGCGCGTGGTTGTCAAAAGGGTGATCGTGGCGTCATGCATTGAACGATCATGCCCGATGCACCGGCGCGGCGTCAACGACGCGCCACACACCACCCCCCGTTCAATCGAGCGCCTTCCCCGCCTTCTCATCCATGCACCGGATCGCAAGCAGCGTAAACGCGCCACACCCGATCGCATACCACGCAGGCGCATTCGGATTCCCGGTCGCCGCGATCAGCCACGTGACGAAGAATTGCGCGAAGCCGCCGAAGATCGCGACGCCGACGCTATACACCAGCGCACCGCCGGTCGCACGCACCGCACGCGGGAACAACTCGCCGAGCATCGCACCCGTCGCACCGATGTTGATCGCATGCACGATCGACAGCGCCGCGATGATCGACAGCAGCGACGCGGCGCCCGGCCAGCGGTTCAGCGCGATGAACGCCGGATAGATCGCGGCCATCAGCGCGATGCGCGTCCACCAGACGATCCGGTTGCGTCCGTAGACATCGGAGAGGTGGCCGCCGATCGGCGTCACGAGCATCAGGATCGCGCCGGCGACGCAGCCGGCCGTCATCGACAGCCAGGTCGGCAGGTGCAGCACCTGCACGCCGTAGATCGCCATGTAGAACACGATGATGTAGTGGATCGACGTGCCGCCGATCGTCACGCCGAGGCCCGCGAACACGGCCTTGCCGTGATGGCGCAGCACGGCGGCGAGCGGCAGCGACGCGACCGGCTCGTCGTGCGTGGCGGCGGCAGCGGGCGCGGCGGGCGGCACTTCCTCGACAGTGCGGCGCAGCCAGTAGCCGAGCGGCACGAACAGCGTGCCGATGATGAACGGCACGCGCCAGCCCCAGCTTTCGAGCTGCGCGGCATCGAGCGTCGACGTGAGCGCGACGCCGGTCAGCGCGCCCGCGAGCGCCGCGAGCCCCTGGCTCGAGAACTGGAACGACGCGTAGAAGCCGCGGCGGTGCTGCGGCGCCTGTTCGAGCAGCAGCGTCGTCGACGCGCCGACTTCGCCGCCCGACGCGAACCCCTGCAGCAGCCGCGCGAGCACGAGCAGCACCGGCGCGGCGAGGCCGATCTGCGCGAAGGTCGGCGCGACCGCGATCATCGCCGTGCCGAGCGCCATCAGCAGCAGCGTGAGGATCATCGCCTTCTTGCGGCCGGCGCGGTCGGCGTACATGCCGATCACGAGCCCGCCGAGCGGACGCGTGACGAAGCCGACGCCGAAGCTCGCGACCGCGAGCATCAACTGCCCGAACGACGAGTGCACCGGAAAGAACAGCTTGCCGATCAGGATCGCGAAGAAGCTGTAGACGGTGAAGTCGTAGAACTCGAGCGCGTTGCCGACCGCGGCGGCCGCGATCAGGCGGCGTTTCTTCGCGGCGGCGCGGGCATCGGCCGGCGAACCGGCGAACGAAAGGGCGGACGTTTCCATGGGGTTCCCCTGCTAAGGCGCGGAACTGCGTGATGAAGGGCCGTCAGGCCGCGAGCCAGGCTTCGGCGACGCGAACCCAGTAACTCGCGCCGATCGCGAGGATGTCGTCGTTGAAGTCGTAGCCGGGGTTGTGCACCATGCAGCCGCCCTTGCTGCCGATCCCGTTGCCGATGAAGGCATAGCAGCCGGGGCGCGCCTCGAGCATGAACGCGAAGTCCTCGCTGCCCATCAGCGGCGCGGCGTCGGTTTCGACGCGCTCGGCGCCGAGCATCCGGCGCGCGATGTCGGCGGCGAACGCGGTCGGTTCCGGATGGTTGACGAGCACCGGATAGCCGTAGTCGTAATCCACTTCCGCCGCGACGCCGAAGCTTTCCGCCTGGCCCTTCACGAGCGCTTCGATGCGACGTGCGAGCAACGCGCGCACGTCGGCGTTCAGCGCGCGCACCGACAGCTTCATCACGACGGTTTCGGGAATGATGTTGAAGGTCTCGCCGGCTTGCACGCTGCCGACCGTGATCACGGCCGCATGCTGCGCATCGACCTCGCGCGCGACGATCGTCTGCAGCGCCACCATGATGCTGCCCGCGGCCGACATCGGGTCGCGCGCGAAATGCGGCATCGCGCCGTGACCGCCGACGCCGCGCAGCGTGATCGTCACGCGGTCGGCCGACGCCATCGCGGCGCCGGTGCGGAACGCCATGTCGCCGGCGGCGCGGCCCGGCATGTTGTGGATCGCGAAGATCGCGTCGCACGGGAAGCGGTCGAACAGGCCGTCGTCCATCATCGATTTCGCGCCGCCGAAGTTCTCCTCGGCCGGCTGGAAGATCAGGTTCAGCGTGCCGGAGAACTGGCGCGTGGCTGCCAGGTGACGCGCCGCGCACAGCAGCATCGCGGTGTGGCCGTCGTGGCCGCATGCGTGCATCTTGTTCGCATGGCGGCTCGCGTAAGGCAGGCCGGTGGTTTCGGCGAGCGGCAACGCATCCATGTCGGCGCGCAGCCCGACGGTGCGCGTGCCTTGTCCTTCGCGCAGCACGCCGACGACGCCGGTCTTGCCGATGCCGCGATGCACGTCGTAGCCCCACCCGGTAAGCAACTCGGCGACGAGATCGCTCGTCAGCGTTTCCTCGAACGCGAGTTCCGGCTGTGCGTGGATGCGGCGGCGCACGTCGATCAGGTCGGGGGCGATCGCGGCGATGCCGGGGATGACGGGGATGACGGGGTTCACGGCTTGCAGCATGGTGTCTCCTGTGGGGGCGGTGGGCGTTCGACGCGCCTATGACGAGCAAGCATATAAACTTCTTTTGCGCACCAGAAGCTGCTAAATTGCTTTGGTGCACACCACTGGTTGCCGCTCGGGAATACCCTTGGCCGGCAGGCGTCGCGGCGCACAGGGTTTCCACGGATCACGTATTGCCCCATGAAATACCATCAGCTGAAAGCGTTCGTCACCGTTGCGGAAGAAGGGAGCATCCGCGCGGCCGCGCGGTGCCTGAACGTGTCGCCGGCGGCGCTGACGAAGGCGGTCAAGGAGTTGGAGATCGCGCTCGGCGTATCGCTCGTGGTGCGCACGGCGCGGGGCGTGCAGCTCACCGCGTTCGGCCAGCAATTGCAGGTGCGCGCGCGGTTGATCGTCGCGGAAATGCAGCGCGCCCGCGACGACATCGAGCAGGCGCAGGGCGCGATGACGGGCTCCGTCGCGGCGGCGATCACGCCGGCGGCGGCGGTGACGATCCTGCCCGATGCGTTTCGCGCGTTCCGGCGGCGCTTTCCGGTCGCGCGCGTCAATCTGATCGAAGGGTTTCCGGGCGTCGCGCTGCCGCGGCTGCACGACGGCTCGCTCGATTTCGCGGTCGCCGTCGTCGTGCCCGAACTGCTGGCGGCCGAGTTCGATCACGCGGAACTCTATGCGAGCCGATCGCTGATCGTCGCGCGCAAGGGGCATCCGCTTGCGTCGGCCACGTCGCTCGCCGATCTCGTCGATGCCGACTGGCTGATGAATCCGTCTCCCGAAAGCTCGACCCAGGTGCTGTTCAATTCGTTCGTCGCATATGGGCTATCGGTGCCGCAGCGGGTCGTCGAATGCCCGAGCTTCGGGCTCGCGCACAGCCTGATGACGCGCTGCGACCTGATCGCGTCGATGCCCGAGCAACTGCTGCAGGGCGAGTGGGCGCGCGACCAGCTCGCGGTGCTGCCGATCCGCGAGCGGCTGCCGGGTGTATCCGTGCAGGTCGTCACGCGCCGCGACAGCCCGCTCACGCCGGCCGCGGCGATGCTGCTCGACTGCCTGCGCGATTCCGCGCGACGCAAAGGGCTCGGATGAGCGGTGCAGGCGAGGGCGTGCGTCGCATCAAGTAGTGATCCTGACTATCTGCCGGGCGTCTCCGGCAGGGCCCGCTTGCGGCTCGCTCGCCGCGAGCCGGTATCATAGCGGCCGGCCTGCCGCCCCGGCCGGCTTCCGACAACACGCCATCCGGCATCCAGCAATCAGAGGCATCACATGACCAGTGCAACCCAATTCGACAACGTATCGGTCGTCAAGCGCGCGAACGTCTACTTCGACGGCAAGTGCGTGTCGCATACCGTGCTCTTTCCGGACGGCACGCGCAAGACGCTCGGCGTGATCCTGCCGTGCGCGCTCAACTTCGGCACGGACGCGCCCGAATTGATGGAAGTGCAGGCCGGCAAGTGCCGCGTGAAGCTCGACGGCAGCAGCGAGTGGCAAACCTATGGCGCCGGCGAATCGTTCTCGGTGCCGGGCAAGAGCCGCTTCGACATCGAAGTGCTCGAGACGCTCGACTACGTCTGCAGCTACCTGTAAGCGTGCAGGCATCGGCTGCCGCGCATGCGCGGCCGACGCGTCAATCGGGATAGGGGCGGTCAGATAAACTGACCGATCCCCTCCCACACCACCCGGCATGCGGGTCCGCACCGGGCGG
>NZ_JAWRYD010000617.1:0-237 GCF_046534765.1 Burkholderia sp. SIMBA_062 | reverse complement strand
AACCGCTGACCGACGCGAAGGTCCGCGACACGAAGACCCCCGACACCTACCCGGACGGCACTGTGCGGGGACTGTATCTGGTCGTCTCGAAAACCGGATTGAAGTCGTGGTTCTTGCGGTATTGGGTCGACAAAAAAGAGCGTGTCTGTACCCTCGGCCACTACTACGTCGCCAAGACCGGTGTGCCACTGCCCCAGGATCATATGGGCCTGGTAGAAGCCCGCGCCGCTGCAGAGG
>NZ_JAWRYD010000616.1:0-237 GCF_046534765.1 Burkholderia sp. SIMBA_062 | reverse complement strand
ACGCCGGTGCCGGCCATGATCGCGGCGGGCGTCGCGAGACCGAGCGCGCACGGGCATGCGATGACGAGCACCGCGACGGCGTTCAGGATCGCCGTTTCGGCGCCGGCGCCGGCGATCAGCCAGCCGATCAGCGTCAGCACGGCGATGCCGAGAATCGACGGCACGAACACTTCGCTGACGCGGTCGACGAGCCGCTGGATCGGCGCCTTCTCGGCCTGCGCGGATTCGACGAGGCGG
>NZ_JAWRYD010000615.1:0-237 GCF_046534765.1 Burkholderia sp. SIMBA_062 | reverse complement strand
AGCACGGCGTCGAGGCCGGTTTCCTTCACGCGCTCGACGATCTCAAGCAGATTGCACATCAGCGCGCCCTCAGGACGGCTCAGGACGGACGCGCCCGACGCGCGGTAGTACTTCACGCCGTGCGAGCGACAGACGGCTTCCAGCGGGTCGAGAATGCGGTTAGTGCGCGCAAGGATTGCGCAGCTTTTACCCTTGGCGAGCAACGGCGCGAGCGCCTCAACGGCTGACGTCGCCTCC
>NZ_JAWRYD010000614.1:0-237 GCF_046534765.1 Burkholderia sp. SIMBA_062 | reverse complement strand
CATGGAACGATCTCACGTGATCTACCTGGACCTCCCCACGCTCCCACATCATGCTCCACGCGCGCGCGAATCGGGGACCGGCCCTGGCGAGCCGCTTACCGAGATACCGATGACTAGAGCGAATGACTGACAGCGCGTCCAAATTGGCACGATTGGCTGAGGCTTTTTTCGGTGGCCTAGCGAAAGGAGTGATGGTATTTGTGGGCATAGCCATACTGATAGTGGCCGTACTCTCAG
>NZ_JAWRYD010000613.1:0-237 GCF_046534765.1 Burkholderia sp. SIMBA_062 | reverse complement strand
AATAAGCCCGCGGCTCACAACGTTTACCGTGTATTGCAGTCATGCAGCGATCTGAGCCCTGAGCGGCTCGTTCAGCAGGAGACGATGATGAAGCGGACTACACGGCGGACCACCAAGAGCACCACCAGGCGCACCACCGGCCCCATTCGCCGGTTCCTCGCCTGTTTTGCGTGCGTGACCCTCGCCGCTGTCTCGGGCGTGGGCCTCGCCGCGTGTGGCGACATGAACTCGAGCGGC
>NZ_JAWRYD010000612.1:0-237 GCF_046534765.1 Burkholderia sp. SIMBA_062 | reverse complement strand
GATGAAGATCATCGAGAACAAGGGCGGCGCCGCGTCGGGCAAGATCTACAACCTCGGCAATCCGCACAACAACTTCTCGGTTCGCGAGCTCGCGCACAAGATGCTCGAACTGGCGGCGGAATTCCCCGAGTACGCCGATTCGGCCAAGCAGGTGAAGCTCGTCGAGACGGCCTCGGGCGCGTACTACGGCAACGGCTACCAGGACGTGCAGAACCGCGTGCCGAAGATCGACAACAC
>NZ_JAWRYD010000611.1:0-237 GCF_046534765.1 Burkholderia sp. SIMBA_062 | reverse complement strand
GTCCGAGTGTCGACTGCACCAGCGCGGCAAGACCATCCATGCCGCGGCGCATATCGGTAATGCCCGCTGCCAGCCATACGCGGGTACCGCTGGGCGCAGCGATCATGCTGGCATCAGGCAGCGCAGCACGAGGCGCAACTGCACTGGATCGATCATACCCGTGACGCGCACACGGGCACCGTTCAGTTCAATCTCGATGCCCGACGCTGCCGGCACGCTCTCGCGACGTGGCTCGAC
>NZ_JAWRYD010000610.1:0-237 GCF_046534765.1 Burkholderia sp. SIMBA_062 | reverse complement strand
CCCGATGATGAGCACGACGGTCGCCGACGTGGCGGCCGTGCTGCGCGAGCATCGGCTGCATTCGGTGTGCGAGGAGGCGATGTGCCCGAACATCGGCGAGTGCTTCGCGCAGCGCACGGCCACGTTCATGATCATGGGCGGGCTGTGCACGCGGCGCTGTCCGTTCTGCGACGTCGCGCACGGGCGGCCGGCGCCGCTCGATGAGGATGAACCCGCGCATCTCGCGTCGGCGGTCGC
>NZ_JAWRYD010000609.1:0-237 GCF_046534765.1 Burkholderia sp. SIMBA_062 | reverse complement strand
CTCGACGACGTAGCGCGCCTGCGTGGCCTCGTCGGCGACCGTCACGAGGCGCGGACGCTGCTGCGAGGCGCGATCGGTCCAGAGGTTTTTCGTGTAGCGCTCGGTGGCGGCGTCCATCACGGCGTTGGATGCAGCGAGGATCGGCTCGGTTGACCGGTAGTTGCGTTCCAGCGTGACCTGACGTGCGGGCGGATCGAACTGTGCGGGGAAATCGAGGATGTTGCGTACCGTTGCGCC
>NZ_JAWRYD010000137.1:0-378 GCF_046534765.1 Burkholderia sp. SIMBA_062 | reverse complement strand
GCCCTTCGCCGACGGCTTTAGCCTTCCCGGCCACACCGTCCAACTACTACGGCCTCTGCTGACTTCTCGCTCCGGCTTGCCACCGTCGCCCTTTCAGGCATGAGGCGAGATCTCCCCAGGTAAGAACGCACTCCTTCATCGCACAACCGCCGCATTTACGCCGCTTCACCTTGGTCACGAGAGCTTCGTGGTTGCTTGCCCACTCGCCCTGCTCGGCAACGCCTTCTATGCGGTTCTTGTCCATCGGCTCACGACTTACGCTCCACGCTTCCTCCCCACACTCGGTCGCCCTCACGCAGTTGCGCTTCACTTCATTCGCTGTGACCAGCTTATGGCGGGACTTGCACCCGCAGGAGTGCGCCCATGCTGGGCGCACAA
>NZ_JAWRYD010000608.1:0-237 GCF_046534765.1 Burkholderia sp. SIMBA_062 | reverse complement strand
GGCCAGAATGAGCGCGGCCGAATCCATATTCGTCGCGACAAAGGCCGCGAAAGTGGCCGAAAGGATGGTGAATGGCAGGGCGGTCACGCGGTGAATCCTGATGAACGAGGCGTCATTTTGAGGCCGTTGGCGCGCATCAGTCCAGTCGTTGCGCGTTGAATGGCGCTGCCATTGCGACGATTACATTTGCCTGAATTCAGCTTGCCATGACTGAAATAACGTTAGCTTTTTGGTGAA
>NZ_JAWRYD010000607.1:0-237 GCF_046534765.1 Burkholderia sp. SIMBA_062 | reverse complement strand
CGAGCAGAACGTCGAACCCGGCTTCACGAAATGGGCAAGCACGGTGGGCCCGAATGTCGTCGAATACGTGCCGAACTCGGCGAAGATTTCGGAAATGGTGCAGACCGGCGAAGCAGGTCTCTTTCCGTTGACGCCGACTGCCGTCGGCGATCTGTCTGACAAGGGCATTCCGGTCGCTTACGTGAATCCGAAGGAAGGTCCGGTGCTGTTGCTCGTCGATCTGTGCGTGGTCAACAA
>NZ_JAWRYD010000606.1:0-238 GCF_046534765.1 Burkholderia sp. SIMBA_062 | reverse complement strand
AAGGAAAATCCATGGCTGAGAAGAAGTACGCTTGGGAAGAAGGCGCAGTCCTCGCTGAGCATTCAAGGAAGAAGCATCAGATTCTTCGAGAATATTTCTACAACTACGTCCAGACTCGTTGTACTTCCCCCCTGGTCAGAAAGTTCCGGCTAGCCGTCGTAGACGGGTTCAGCGGGGCTGGCCGCTACAACTGCGGCTCGGCAGGCTCCCCCGTAATTTTTGTTGAGGAATTGAGTCG
>NZ_JAWRYD010000605.1:0-238 GCF_046534765.1 Burkholderia sp. SIMBA_062 | reverse complement strand
CCAAGTGATCCTGAGTTATATACTAAACTTGAAAGAAAATTGGAAAAACTTCAATCCAAAGGTTGTGATGGAGTTGTAAGAGAAAAGTACGAGGCTGTTTGCCCATTGTATCCTCAAATGGTTGAAATGTATGATAACGATTTCTTCGCACCAGTTTCAAGAATAGGTGGAGATGGAACTATAGGTCTAGGTTGTATGAGAAGAGAGCTGGAGCTAGGTATCTATCAGTCAATATTGG
>NZ_JAWRYD010000604.1:0-238 GCF_046534765.1 Burkholderia sp. SIMBA_062 | reverse complement strand
CTCATCCAGGTCTGGAGCCTTGAAGAATTTATAACCATTCATCATCCTATTAATAAGGATTTTAACGAAGATCTGATACAAATAAAAAACACTGCTCATGGCTAAAAAAGAAATACAGCCTCCGGTAAAAAGAGAAACTTTAACATCTAAGCCTAGAAAAAAAGTATTAATATCGAACGATTTCAGGGAAATTCTGATTTCCCAGGAAACTTCTATTATAGAACAGAGAATCATCACC
>NZ_JAWRYD010000603.1:0-238 GCF_046534765.1 Burkholderia sp. SIMBA_062 | reverse complement strand
GGCCACGCTGGCGGGTCCGCGCTTCGGATCGCTTCCGATCGTTTCGGGCCGCGAGCCGGGGTGCCGCGCGCTACCCGCCGGGTCCGTCGCCACGAGGACATCCGCCGCGCGGCACGCACTCCATAAAAGGCACAAGAGAGACGATGGACGACAAGGCAATCGACGCGCTGCTCGAGCGCGTGCTGGCGCCGTGGGTGAAGGCGCTCGGGTTGAAGCCGCTCGACGTGACGGAAGACAG
>NZ_JAWRYD010000602.1:0-238 GCF_046534765.1 Burkholderia sp. SIMBA_062 | reverse complement strand
CTCGCACTCGTCTTCGTCACTCCTTTGCCAGCCGCTTGTCACTCGCTTGCTGCCAATCTGGCACCCCGAACCCGAATCTCCCTCTCTGCTCGGTCAACGCCAATGACCACGTCAGCAGAAGAGTCGATGCGCCCTTTGCGCCATCGGCAGGGGATTCTGCGGCCTGCATCTGGCGTCTGGATCGATCCAGGACGCCGATGCCAACACAGGGCAACCCACGCGCTAGCCAATGCCGGGC
>NZ_JAWRYD010000601.1:0-238 GCF_046534765.1 Burkholderia sp. SIMBA_062 | reverse complement strand
AAAGTGGTGCCAATATAGAACCTAGACAGGCATTATCTTCTGTTTTGAAATTAGGAGAGACAATAGATACTGAAGTATCTGCACATACGGTTACTGCAAATGCTGATAATAATGGTAATAATGGTGATGGAGTTGATGAAGATGGTATTACCAAACTAATGCCTATCTACAAGAACACAGCATATTATACGGATGTAAGTGTATTTAATAATTCCGGATCTGCTAAAGTTCTTTATGG
>NZ_JAWRYD010000600.1:0-238 GCF_046534765.1 Burkholderia sp. SIMBA_062 | reverse complement strand
GGGGAAGCTTGCAGGCCATGCAAAGTTCAAAACAACAGATTCAGTGGTAATGCTTGAGGGGGGCAGACTGTTTTCCGCTGCAGGAGCGAACGAAGTGTGACGACCAGGAAGGTATCGCGGAAGCCGAAATGCTTGGAAGCTGCAGTTCTAACCATTGTGTAGTAGGTACCGGAGCTGACTGTGAAAGCAAAGCCGTGTCGCCAGTTGAGTCGGCAGCTAACGGGGAGCCGCTTCGAAC
>NZ_JAWRYD010000599.1:0-238 GCF_046534765.1 Burkholderia sp. SIMBA_062 | reverse complement strand
AGCCCGAGCGGCTGGCGCAACTCCGCACCGGAGCCGGTGGCCAGCATCAGCGGCACCGCGCCGAACAACGCGGCCAGGGTGGTCATCAGGATCGGCCGGAAACGCAAGAGCGCCGCCTGATAGATCGCCGTCTGTGGGTCCAGGCCCTGGTTGCGTTCGGCGTCGAGGGCGAAGTCGATCATCATGATCGCGTTCTTTTTCACGATACCGATCAGCAGGATGATGCCGATGATCGCGA
>NZ_JAWRYD010000598.1:0-238 GCF_046534765.1 Burkholderia sp. SIMBA_062 | reverse complement strand
GACTTGGCGGTGCTGCTGGCAGTGACCGGGCCAGGGCAGGGCGCCCAGGGTATTTCGGCGTTCTTAGTCGACCTCAAGGCCCCGGGCGTACGTATCGAGAGCGATTATTCGGTGATGTCCGGCGGGGGTGCCCATGGCGATATCGTGCTCGACAATGTACGCGTGCCAGCGGCCAACCTGATTGGTGAAGAAGGGCAGGGGTTCAAGCTGGCCATGGGGCGCATCACCCTCAACCGCC
>NZ_JAWRYD010000597.1:0-238 GCF_046534765.1 Burkholderia sp. SIMBA_062 | reverse complement strand
ATGTGGTGCTGGTGCCCGATCTGTTCTGGCGCATCAAGCCAGGCATCGAACTCGGTTATGGCGACGCCGACATGAAGCAGGCGCTCAACTATCTGGCGCAATTCGACACCGATCTTGCCGTCGACGATATCGCGGCCACCGTTGCCGCGTTGCGCGCGATGCCCGAGCAGGCCGGCAAGGTTGGCGCGGTCGGCTACTGCCTCGGCGGCAAGCTCGCGTTTTTGAGCGCGGCGCGTAC
>NZ_JAWRYD010000596.1:0-238 GCF_046534765.1 Burkholderia sp. SIMBA_062 | reverse complement strand
AGCAGCGCCACCTCTTGCTGCTCGGCGTGGGCGTCGGGGCTGCCCTCGCCGTCGTCGGGCAGCATATCCATCAGGCTCGACCCCGGATCGTTGTCGAGCGGCGCGTCGAGCGAGGTCGCGTGTTCGGACAGGGTCAGGATGTCTTGCACCTCTTCGACCGGGCGGCCGACCAGGCTCGCGATGTCTTCGCTCGAGGCTTCCTTGCCGTCGTGCTTTTGTGCTTCGAGGTGGTATTTGG
>NZ_JAWRYD010000595.1:0-239 GCF_046534765.1 Burkholderia sp. SIMBA_062 | reverse complement strand
GTTGTACGAGCAACTCGCCCATTCGGGTGTCGTGATCTTTCGCAATTTCGCCGATACGCTCGACGATTTCAACCGCTTCGTCAGCCTGCGTTCGGCGCGCGTCACGTTCGATCCAGCGCGCAAGACCTCGACGGAGAACACCGCCGAAATCGATGCCGGCGAGCTGGAAATGGGCCTGCACCGTGAGAACGGCAACCTGCCGTTCACGCCCGACCTGCAATGGTTCTACTGCCTCGAGC
>NZ_JAWRYD010000594.1:0-239 GCF_046534765.1 Burkholderia sp. SIMBA_062 | reverse complement strand
ATCAGGATCACGAGGCCGGACATGGTCCAGTAGGCGTCGCCGAGCGTCTCGAAACCGAGCACGAGCACCTTGAGCGAGCCGGCCAGCCCCGCGAGTCCCGCCGAGAGCACGAACGCGAGTAGCTTGAAGCGGTCGGTGTCGTAGCCGAGCGAAATCGCGCGCGGCTCGTTCTCCTTGATCGCCACCAGCACCTGGCCGAACGGCGAATGCACGATGCGCACGATCAGCGCGAACGCCAG
>NZ_JAWRYD010000028.1:0-98584 GCF_046534765.1 Burkholderia sp. SIMBA_062 | reverse complement strand
ACCGCCCGGTGCGGACCCGCATGCCGGGTGGTGTGGGAGGGGATCGGTCAGTTTATCTGACCGCCCCTATCCCGATTTCGGGGCATGAAACCGGGCCGCCGGCGAATCGATTCCGGTTCGGACTGGTCGTGAACGTGCATGCCGGTGCATACTCACGAAAGCACCGTTTCCCTGCCTTTTCATGCCCGATTTCCGTCCGTCCGATCCAGCCTGCGAGCAGCCGCTCGTCTTCGTCGACCTTGAAACCACCGGTGGCTCGTCCGCCGAGCACCGCATCACCGAAATCGGCGTGGTCGAAATCGGCCCGCTCGGCGTGTCGACGTGGACGACGCTGCTCAACCCGGGACAGTCGATTCCGCCGTTCATCCAGCAACTGACCGGCATTTCGGACGAAATGGTGCGCGACGCGCCGTCGTTCGCGTCGCTCGCGACCACGCTGTTCGAGCGGCTCGATGGCAAGCTGTTCGTCGCGCACAACGCGAGCTTCGACCGCGGCTTCCTGCGCGCCGAATTCGACCGTGCCGGCCTCGCGTTCAATCCGGACGTCCTGTGTACGGTGAGGCTGTCGCGCGCGCTGTTTCCGCGCGAGGCGCGGCACGGACTCGATGCTTTGATCGAGCGTCATGGCCTCGTCCCCGCGGCCCGCCACCGGGCGCTCGCGGATGCCGATCTCCTTTGGCAGTTCTGGCGGCAGTTGCACGAGATCGTGCCGCTCGAGCGTCTGCGCGACCAGATCGCGCGTACGACGCGCCACTTCCGTCTCGCGGGCGGCATGACCGAAGCTTGGCTGGATACCGCGCCCGCCGGATGCGGCGCGTACGCGCTGTTCGGGGAGGGCGACGAAGCCCTTTACGTCGGGCGCAGTGTGCGTGTGCGGCAGCGCTTGCGCGCATTGCTGACCGGCGAGCGGCGCTCGTCGAAGGAAATGCGGCTCGCGCAGCAGGTGCGGCGAGTCGAATGGCGGGAGACCGGCAACGAGCTGGGCGCGATGCTCGCCGAAGCACAGTGGATCGCCCGCCTGCGTCCGTCTCACAACCGGCGTCCCGCGGCCGATAAAGCCCGTGCGGGCAACGCGTGCTGGCCGTTCGACGGCGCGGTCGCGTTCGAAGCGTGCGGCGAGCGCCGCCTGTTTCACGTGATCGACGGGTGGCGCTATCTCGGTGCGGCCGAATCACTCGACGCGGCCATGCGGCTCGCGGCCGACGGCCTGGACGGTGCGTACGAACCCCATACCCATCGCCTGCTGCAGACCCATCTCGCGCGCGGCCTGCAACTGATTCCGCTCGCGGCGCTCACGCCCGCCGACTGAGCGCCGCGTGCCGCGGCGCGCGGTGGCCGAGTGCGTCAGCCGATCGCGCTGGCGCCGCCGGCCGAGCAGACGTGGGACAGCGCGGTGCCGAGCGCCTGCGTGCGGCTGGCGTCGTAGCGGGTGAGCGTCTTCCAGTTCGCGATGCTACGGGCGAGCCGCGCCTGACAATCGGGCGCGTCGTGCAGCGGCGCGATTCGTGCGAGGCCGGCCAGCATCTTTTGCGTGAGCTGGTCGAGCGCCGGCCGCGTGCTGGTCGCGAGGTCGGGCGGCGTGCCTTCGGGCGGCCGCGTCGCGAGCCAGGTGGCAAAGAGCGCGTTCTGCACGTCCTTGCTCGCGGCGATCTGATCCTCGAAGAACGTCCGCGCGAACGCGGGATCCACGCCCGACTGTGCGGCGCGCTTCTCCACCGATGCGAGCAGTGCCGCTTCGCGCGGCTGGTCCTCGATCGCCTTGTGGTTCGCCCATTTCCAGCGTGCGACGGGTTCGGCAAGCGCGATCCGCTGCGATGCGAGCGCGACGAGATTGGTGAGCGCGGTGTCGTCGCCGTCGGCGCGCGCGACGGGCGGTGACGAAAAAAGGGCGACGCCGAGCGCGGCGACAGCGATGCTGGCACGAATGGCTTGTTTCATCGGAACGATCGGGTGAGCCGGGCGGGCCGCAGGGGGAAAACCAGAAGGATAGACGAAGACAGTCGCGCGGCGAAACGACGCGACAGAAGAATCAGCGGACGCGCTGACCCGACACCATCAGGCCGTTGCAGCCCGGGTGCGAAGCGATCTGCGCCGAAAACGCAGCGATGAACCGCACGATATCGATCGACACGTGGCGGTTACGGAACCGAACGTAGGTTCACTTCGGCGAGTACAGCTTGTGCTGCTCGTCGAAGAATGCCCGCACGTGGTCGGGCAATTCGGCGAGGAATTCCACGCCGACGGGTTCCGGATCCGGGCTCATTACTTGCTCGGGCGGGGGCATGCGAGTTGGTCTTTCGTCCATGGTCGTTTCTCCAGCAGGTTGAATAATTATCAACCTCGTGCTCGGATTTGTGCCAGTGGCGAATCGTTAGATTTTGTCTCTGTTGTATTAACGGCACATGCGCTGCGGCGCGCCGTGCGATGCCGACTATTGCATCCGGCTCACTCGGCAACCATCGGGCGCTTGCTATACTTGCGCGCACTTTTTCCTGGACCGCGATGAAACGGACGACGCGATGGATCGGCCTCGTATGGCTGGCGCTGGTACTGAACGTACTGTCGCCCGTCATCGGCTACGCGCGTCTCGCGTCGAGCGGTTCCGGCGAGCTCACGCTCGAGCTGTGCAGCGCGGCAGGTGCTCGCCAGGTCATCCTCGCGCAGTCCGGCGACGGCCGCGGCGCAGCGTCGTTCGACCATGCCGGCGTGCCGCACTGCGTGTACTGTCCCGGCTTCGCTGCGAACGTCGCGCTCGGCACGAGCCTGCCCGCGTTGCCGGGTTTCGTACGCGCGTTCGCGTACCGGGCGGCCGCCCCGGCCGTTCCCGATTTTCCCCGCAAGGGCATCCGCCTCGCGCAGCCGCGCGGTCCGCCTGAAAACGTCCCGATCTGATTGACATCGTTCGCGCGCCCCAGTGGCGCGCGTGCCGCCCGCGGCCCGGTCCGCGCGCCGCGCCGTATGCGCGCGGCGCGGCGGCTCGCGTGCGGCGGCTCCCGGTCACGTTTTCAGGAATTCATCCATGTCGTTCACCTTCGCCGCGCGGCCGTCGCGCGGTCGGCTCGCGCTCGCTTGCGCGGCCGCTTTTGCGTGGCCTGCCGCACAGGCGGCTGCGATCGATGGCGCGCCCGCCGACCCGGCGCCCGGCCGCTCGGGCAACCCGGCCGGCCGTGCCGCATCGGTCGCCGCGGTCGTGCCCGCGCAGCCGGGCGACACGCTGACCGAAGTCAGCGTCACCGCCCGGCGGCAACCCGTCGATCCGGATACGCCTGCCGTCGTCGAGTCGATCACGCGCGAGCAGATCGACGCGCACACCAACGTCACGACCGAGGACGCGTTGAAGTACGCGCCCAACCTGATGGTTCGCAAGCGCTACATCGGCGATCGCAACAGCGTGTTCGCCGGCCGCGATTTCAACGAACTGCAGAGTGCGCGCGGGCTCGTGTATGCCGATGGCCTGCTGCTGTCGAACCTGCTCGGCTCCAGCTATGCGTACCCGCCGCGCTGGTCGCTGATCGCGCCCGACGATATCGAGCGCGTCGACGTGCTGTATGGCCCCTTTTCCGCGCTGTACCCCGGCAACGCGATCGGCTCGACCGTGCTGCTGACCACGCGGCGCCCCGACAAACTCGAGGGGTCGCTGTCGACGCAGTTCTTCACGCAGCGCTATCACGACGGCTACGGGCTGGCGGACAGCTTCGGCGGCAATCACCAGACCGCGCGGATCGCGAACCGGATCGGCAAATTCTGGTTCTCGCTGTCGCTCGACCGGCTGGAGAACGACGGTCAGCCGATGCAGTATGCAAGCCCCAATTCCGCGTACAACCCGAAGCTCGGCGCCGCGGTGCCCGTGTCGGGCGCGGCCACCGACATCGGACCCAACGGCAAGCCGCGCACGATCGTCGGCGCGCAGAACCTCGAGCGGACCGAGCAGCTCAACGAGACGGTCCGGATGGGCTATGCGTTCACGGACCGCGTCGACGCGACGCTGACGCTCGGGCACTGGGAGAACCATTACCGGCAGCACGGCGAAACCTTCCTGCGCGACGCGGCCGGCAATCCCGTCTACGGCGGCAACGTGTCGATCGGGGGCAGGAACATGACCGTCGCGCCGAGCGCGTTCGCGCCGCAGCGCGGCGACCAGGAGAACTGGCTGTACGCGCTCGGCCTGAACGGCCGGCTCGATTCGGGCTGGCGGCTGTCGGGCGTGGTGTCCGCGTACGACGTGTCGCGCGACGTGCTGCGCGCGGCATCGAACGCGCAGGGCGGGGCCGGCACGCTGTTCCAGGGCGACGGCACGGGCTGGCGTACGCTCGACCTGAAGGCCGAGGCGCCGGAAGTGAAGGGCCACACGTTCACGTTCGGCTATCACTACGACAACTATTTCCTGCGCAACGTCACGTACAACACGGCCGACTGGCTGGCCGGGCCGACCACCTCGCTCGCGAGCGTCTACCAGGGCGACACGCGCACGCAGGCGCTGTTCGCGCAGGACGCGTGGCGTTTCGCGCCCGGCTGGCTCGCGACCCTCGGCCTGCGCTACGAGCGCTGGGATGCATACGGCGGCGCGCTCGGCAACGCGGGCGGCACGCTCGGCTACGCGGACCGCGGCGCGAATGCGCTGTCGCCGAAAGTCGCGCTGCAATGGGACGCAACGGACGTGTGGCGCTTCCGGGTGTCGTTCGCGACGGGCACGCGCTTCCCGACGGTCGGCGAGCTGTTCCAGGGCACGATCTCGAACAACGCGATCGTCAACAACAACCCGAGCCTGCGGCCGGAAAAGGCGATCGACTGGGACTTCACGGCCGAGCGCGACGTGGGCGTCGGCGTCGTGCGCGCGAGCGTGTTCCAGAGCGACCTGCGCGATTCGATCTACAGCCAGACGACGGTGGCGGGCGCGTCGACCGTCACCAACATCTCGAACGTCGATCGCGTGCGCGTGCGCGGCGTCGAACTCGGATTCAGCGGTCGCAACGTCGGGCTGCGCGGGCTCGACGTCGACGCGAACGTGTCGGCGAGCAACGCGCAGATCCTGGCCGACACCGCGAATCCCGCGTACGTCGGCTCGCGCTTTCCGCGCATCCCGCGCATGCGCGCGAACCTGCTCGCGTCGTACCGCTTCGACGAGCACTGGCTCGCGAGCGTCGGCGTCCGGTACTCCGGTCGCCAGTTCAACACGCTGGACAACAGCGACGTGAATCCGGACGTATACGGCGGCACGAGCATCTTCACGGTCGTCGACCTGAAGGCGCGCTACCGGTTCGACCGTCACTGGACCGCATCGGTCGGCATCGACAACCTGACGGACCGTCGCTACTACGTGTTCCACCCGTATCCGGGCCGCACTTTCTTTGGAGAACTGAAATGGTCGCTGTGAAATCGTTCGCGGCAGGCTGCGCGCTGTGGCTCGCGGCGCTGTCGCCCGCCGGTGCGCACGACGCACCGCAAACCGCCGATCCGCATGCCGCGCACATGAGCATGCAGGCTGCGCCGGCGCAACAGAAGCAGCCGCTCGCGACCGGCGCCGCGTTCGACGCGCGGCACCGGCTGTGGGTCGCATGGGTCGAAGGCGCGCACGTCGTCGTCGCGCACTCGGACGACGCGGGCCGCACGCTGTCCGCGCCCGTGACCGTGAACGCGATGCCCGAGCCGATCTACACGAGCGCGGAGAATCGGCCGAAGATCGCGACGAGCCCCGACGGCCGTGCGGTGTACGTGTCGTGGTCGATGCCGCTCGATGCGCCGTACACCGGCATGGTGCGCTTCTCGCGCTCGCTCGACGGCGGTGCAAGCTGGAGCGTGCCCGTCACCGTGCATCGCGACCGGCAGGCGATCACGCACCGCTTCGACATGATGGCCGTCGATCCGGCCGGCAACATCGCGATCGCGTGGATCGACAAGCGCGATCTCGTCGCGGCGAAGGCGGCGGGGCACGCGTATGAAGGCGCGGCCGTCTACTACGCGGTGTCGCGCGACGGCGGCGCGTCGTTCGAGCCCGAGCGCAAGGTGACCGACCACACGTGCGAATGCTGCCGCATCGCGATGGCGATCGATCCGGCCGGACACATCGAAGGCGTGTGGCGCAACGTGTTCCCGGGACAGATCCGCGACCATGCGCTCGCGGTACTGCCCGTGTCGGCAGCGGAGCCCGTCGTGCCGGTGCGTGCGACGTTCTCGAACTGGCATGTCGAGGCCTGTCCCGAGCACGGGCCGGCGCTTGCGATCACGCCCGACGGTACGCGTCATATCGCGTGGTTCGGCGTCGTCGATGGCCGCGCCGACGTGTTCTACTCGCGCATCGGCGCCGACGGCCAGCCGCGCGGCACGCCGTGGGCATTCGGCGCGAATCCGGCGGCGCCGGCCGAGCAGGCGTCGCATGCGGCGCTCGTCGCGCGCGGCGACGTCGTCTGGCTTGCGTGGAAGGCGTTCGACGGCGACACGATGCAGATCAAGCTGCGCCGCTCGGACGATCGCGGCGAGCACTGGTCGGCGCCGCGCGTGCTCGCGTCGACGTCGGGCGCGAGCGACAATCCGCAACTGCTCGACGACGCGGGGCGCATCTATCTGTCATGGCGTACGCGTAACGACGGCTACCGGCTGATTCCCGTGGAGGGCGCACAATGAAACGGCTGATGGTGTTGATCGGCGCCGTGCTCGCGAGCCTGCCGGCGTGGGCCGGCGAGCTGCAGCCGCTGCGTGCGGCCGAGGTCGCGAAGTTGTACGCGACGGCGCACGAACGGCCGCTCGCGGTCGAGATCTGGTCGCTCGATTGCGGATACTGCCGCGAGAACGCCGCGCATCTCGTCGCGTGGCAGCGCCGGCATCCGGACGTGCAGCTCGCCATGGTCGCGATGGACGCTTATGACGACAACGGCGCCGCGATCGCCCAGGCGCTCGCGCAAATGAACCTGCCGCCGCAGGTCGCGCAGTATGCGAACGCGGAGCCGATGCCCGAGCGTCTGCGGGCGGCGCTCGATGCGGGATGGCGGGGAGAAATGCCGCGTACCGTGTGGATCGGTCGCGATGGCGCACGCGAAGCGCGCAGCGGATTGCTGACGACCGACGTGCTCGACGGCTGGTCGCAGCGCGGCAAGCGCCGCTGAAACGGAAGGCGGCGCGCGGGATGTCGCGCGCCGCTTCGATGCGAAAACAAAGGGGCGCGCCCGAAGGCGCGCGAGAAGATCGTCAGGCCGCGCGCCTGAATAGCCGGATCACGAACAGCAGGACCACGGCGCCGATGACAGCGACGATCACCGAGCCGATGAAGCCGCTGCCGATGGTGATGCCGAGCATCCCGGCCAGCCAGCCGCCGATCACCGCGCCGACGATACCGACGATGATGTCGACGATCAGGCCGAATCCGCCGCCCTTGACCAGCAGGCCAGCCAGCCAGCCGGCGATCGCGCCGATGATGAGCCACATAATCAAGCCATGAGTCATGGTGATCCTCTCCTTGTATTGAGTCGAAATGACCGGACGTCGGCTGTTTCGCCGCAAGCTGCAGGAAGGCGGCATGCGACCCGCCGCGCCGCCCACGCAATGTAACGCGATAGACGGGTCGGAATCGTTAAGTAATGTTATGCACCCTTAACGGGTTTTTCCAGGGGATTCGTCTGCCTACGGCGCGGCGGGTGTGCAAACGATGCGCGGCGAACGACGGATCCGGTGCGCCGTCGCGCGTGCAGCGCAACGCCGTGAAGCATGGGCCGACGAGATCGGTCAGATGGCCGCGGCGTGCACGTCCGGCTCGCTGCTGCCGATCGCGGCGATGAGGCCGGTCGCACGGGACACGTCCAGTTGGCGGCCGAGGTTCGATCGCTCATGACGCCAGGTGCGCATGATGCAAGGAGAGGGCAGGATGAACCGGCGATTGCAATCGCCGGTGCGCGGGGCGAGGATGCTGCCCGCAAGCGGAAACGAGGGGGCGCACGATTTCGTGTACGGAAAACGCGGCTGGAAAAGAGAAAAGGCCTGACAAGCGATGCTTGTCAGGCCTTTATGTCTTGGTGCCGGAGATAGGAGTCGAACCTACGACCTTCGCATTACGAATGCGCTGCTCTACCAACTGAGCTACACCGGCAGCAGAGAAATGAAATTATATGGTCAAATCCGAGATCTTGGCAATAGGTTTTGCGAAATTTTTTCAGCTTGCTGGTGCTGCTGCTTCGCGAAACCATCGATCCGGCGGACTTCCCGCTTTCACTTCACTGCGACGCAGCCTGTCAGGGCCACATCGCGAAGGCGCGATTGTACTGACGTCTCGCACCTTCGTCCAGTGCCGCGGGGCAAATTTATTTGCCTTCGCCTTCGGTGTGATAGCCGGTCACGCGTTCGACTTCATTCTTCGAACCGAGGAAGACCGGCACGCGCTGGTGCAGGCCGGTGGGCTGCACTTCCATGATGCGCTGCGTGCCCGTCGTCGCGGCGCCGCCGGCCTGTTCGACGATGAACGACATCGGGTTCGCTTCATACATCAGGCGCAGCTTGCCCGGGCGATCGGGCGTGCGCTTGTCGGCCGGGTACATGAAGATGCCGCCACGGTTCAGGATCCGGTGCACGTCGGCCACCATCGATGCGATCCAGCGCATGTTGAAGTTGTCGCCGCGCGGACCGTCCTTGCCGGCATTCAGTTCGTCGACATAGCGCTGGACCGGCTCGTACCAGTGGCGCGCGTTCGACGCGTTGATCGCGTATTCGCGCGTATCGGCCGGGATCTGCATGTTGCTTTGCGTGAGCACCCACGAACCGACTTCGCGGTCGAGCGTGAAGCAGTTCACGCCGTTGCCGGTCGTCAGCACGAATACGCTTTGCGGGCCGTACACCGCGTAGCCGGCCGCGACCTGCTCCGTACCCGGCTGCAGGAACGATTCCTCGGTGGCCTGCTTGCCGTCCGGGCAGCGCAGCACCGAGAAGATCGTGCCGATCGACACGTTCACGTCGATGTTCGACGAGCCGTCGAGCGGATCGAACACGAGCAGGTATTCGCCGCGCGGGTAGTTCGCCGGGATCGGGAAGAACGTTTCCATTTCCTCCGACGCCATCGCGGCGAGGTTGCCGCCCCATTCGTTCGCGTCGAGCAGGATCTCGTTCGACAGGATGTCGAGCTTCTTCTGCACTTCGCCCTGCACGTTCTCGCTGCCGGCGGTGCCGAGCGCTTCGCCGAGCGCGCCCTTCGACACGTTGTAGCTGATCGCCTTGCACGCGCGTGCGACGACTTCGATCAGCAGGCGCAGGTCGGCGGGGAGGTTGTTGGTCTCACGTTGCTGTTCGATCAGGAACTTCGACAGCGTGGTGCGGCGGGCAATGGACATGACTGACTCCGAAAGGCCAAAGAATCCTTGAATGCCCGCAATTTTACCCGCCGGGCCTCCCGTGCCACCGGCTTTTTTCGTCCGGTTACATGGCCGCGCGGCCCATTCGGCCGGGTTCCCGCGTGCGCGGCGCGGCGCACCGGCCCAGCGGCGGCGCCACTGCCGGCGGTTGAGCGCGCTCTCCGGCTCCGACCCCGGGCACCTTTCAGCCGATAAAAAAGCCGGCGCCGCAACGGAGCGGCGCCGGCTTCTTCGCGCGGGAGCGCGACGCGAATCGCGTGCGTGCCGTTACGCGAGCGCCTTCTCGACGATCTCGCGCACGTCGCGCGATTTCGCGCCGGCCGCGACCTGCTCGAGCGCTTCGCGCATCCGGTCGCGCAGCGCCGGCGTGAAGCGGCGCCACAGTTCGAGCGAGCGGGCGAGGCGCGCGGCGACTTGCGGGTTGATTGCGTCGAGCGCGAGCACCTGTTCGGCCCAGAACGCGTAGCCCGAACCGTCCGCCGCGTGGAATTGCGCCGGGTTCGCCGCGCAGAAGCTGAAGATCAGCGAGCGTGCGCGGTTCGGGTTCTTCAGGTTGAACGCGGGGTGGGCCATCAGCTTGCGGACTTTCGCGAGCGTCGGCTGGGCGGACGTGCCGCGTTGCGCGGCCTGCATCGCGAACCACTTGTCGATCACGAGCGCTTCCTTCTCGAAGCGACGGTAGAAGTCGTCGAGCGCACGCGTGGCCGCGTCGTTCGCGCCCGAGGCCGCGGCGGACAGCAGTGCGCCGAGCGCGGCGGCGCGATCGGTCATGTTGTTCGCCGCGTCGTACTGCGCGGTGGCGATGCGCACGGTGTCGGCCGGATCCTCGAGTTCGGCGAGATACGCGAGCGCGAGGTTCTTCAGCGCGCGGCGGCCGGACGCTTCGGGCGTCGGCTCGTACGCGCCGGGCGTCTGGTGCTGCTCGTGCGCTGCCAGCCACTCGGCGCGCAGCGCGGTCGCGAGCTGGCGGCGCACGAACTGGCGTGCGCGATGCACGGCGGCCGGATCGGCTTCCGCCATCTGGTCGGCGAGATAGGTTTCCGACGGCAGCGTCAGCGCGAGTTCGCGGAACGCGGGCGACAGGTTTTCATCGGTCAGCACGCGGCGGAACGCGGCGACGAAGTTCTCGCCGAGCGTGAGCGGCTGGTTCGCGGCGGCGCGCGCGGCGAGCGTCAGCAGCGCGCGCGTCGCGAGGCGCTGGCCGGCTTCCCAGCGGTTGAACGGGTCGCTGTCGTGCGCGAGCAGGAACGCGAGATCGTCGTCGCCGTAGTCGTACTCGACGATCACCGGCGCCGAGAAATTGCGCAGCAGCGACGGCAGCGGCTGTTCCGGCACGTCGACGAACGTGAAGGTCTGCTCGGTGTCGGTGAATTCGAGCACGCGCGTCGTACCCGACGCGGCGGCTTCGCCGTCGACGCGCAGCGGCAAGTCGCGGCCGTCGCGGCCGATCAGGCCGATCGCGAACGGAATCAGCAGCGGCCCCTGTTGCGTCTCGCGCGCCGCCGGCGACGCGTCGCCGTAGCCCTGCGCGAGCGTGACGGTGTAGCGGCGTGCGGCCGCGTCGTACGCGGTACGCACCGACACGCGCGGCGTGCCGGCCTGGCTGTACCAGCGCTCGAACTGCGCGAGATCGCGCCCGTTCGCGTCGGCCATCGCGTGACGGAAGTCGTCGCACGTCACGGCGTGACCGTCGTGGCGCTGGAAGTACAGGTCCATCCCCTTGCGGAACCCGTCGCGGCCGAACAGCGTCTGGTACATCCGCACGACTTCCGAGCCTTTCTCGTAGACGGTCATCGTGTAGAAGTTGTTGATCTCGACGTAGCTTTCCGGACGCACCGGATGCGCCATCGGGCCCGCGTCCTCGGCGAACTGCAACTGGCGCAGCACGCGCACGTCCTCGATGCGCTTGACCGCGCGGGCCGCCGATGCGACCTCGTCGCCCGCCGCCATGTCGGCCGAGAACTCCTGATCGCGGAACACAGTCAGGCCTTCCTTCAGGCTCAACTGGAACCAGTCGCGGCAGGTCACGCGGTTGCCGGTCCAGTTGTGGAAGTACTCGTGGCCGACCACCGACTCGATGTTCGCGAAGTCGGTGTCGGTCGCGGTCTCGGGGTTCGCCAGCACGTACTTCGTGTTGAAGATGTTGAGCCCCTTGTTCTCCATCGCGCCCATGTTGAAGTCGCCGACCGCGACGATCATGAAGCGGTCGAGATCGAGCTCGAGACCGAAGCGCTTCTCGTCCCAGTGGATCGAGTGGACCAGCGAATCCATCGCGTGACGGGTCTTGTCGAGATCGGCCGGTTCGACCCACACCTGCAGCAGCTTTTCCTTGCCGGAGCCGGACGTGATCTTCTCCTCGATCGCCACGAGCTTGCCCGCGACCAGCGCGAACAGGTAGCTCGGCTTGCGGAATGGGTCTTCCCATTTCGCGAAGTGGCGGCCGTCGGGCAGCTCGCCCGAGTCGACCAGGTTGCCGTTCGACAGCAGCACCGGATAGGCGGCCTTGTCGGCGCGCAGCGTGACGGTGTACGAGGCCATCACGTCGGGGCGGTCGAGGAAGTAGGTGATGCGGCGAAAACCTTCGGCCTCGCACTGCGTGAAGAAGTTGCCGCTCGATACGTACAGGCCGGACAACGTCGTGTTCTGGTCCGGCGCGCACGCGCTCTCGAGCGTGAGCTCGAACGCATCGGCCACGTTTTCGACGGTCAGCCCGTGTTCGTGCGCGCGCACTGCACCATACGGCGCGCCGTCGAGCCGCGCGCCGAGGAATTCGAGCGCTTCGCCCATCAGCTCCAGATGCGGGGTGGGCGCCGCGTCCGGATTGCGGCGCACGCGCATCGTATTCCTGACGATCGTGCGGGCCGGCGCGAGATCGAATTCGAGTGCGACGGAATCGATGAGGAAGGCCGGCGGCGTGTAGTCGGCGCGGCGGATCACGGTGGAGGATGCGTTGTCGGACATGGTCGTCGAGATCGGTGGGGTGGGGATCGGGTCCGCAGCGCGGACCGGGCGAACCGGGCCATTGTACAAAGGCTTGCGGCCGCGTGCCGGGCGAACTTTTTACCGGTTCGGACAGTCCGCGTATTATCGGCATCCCGTGCGGTTCGCGCGGTGCGACATACGGATGACGGATCGACGAGGATCGACATGAAACGCGAATGGATTCAACGCGGTGCGGGATGGGCGGCGGTGCTGTGCGTGGCGCTGCTGACGGGCTGCACCAGCTACGTGACGACGCAGGTCACGGCCTTCTCCGACTGGAGCGGCAGCGACGCGACACGCACATACGCCTTCACGCGCACCGATGCGCAGAAACACAGTATCGAGCAGTCGACCTACGAGCCGATCGTCGCGAACGAGTTGTCCGCGTACGCGTTCCGGCCGGTGCCGGCCGCGCAGGCGCGCTATCTGGTCGGGCTGACCTACGGGGTCGGCAGCGATCTGGTGACGGTGCCGCAGCCGGTCTACTACGACCCGTGGTTCATGGGGCCGGGGCCGTACTGGCGGGGCGGGCCGTGGGGACCGTGGGGGCCCTGGGGGCCGATGCCGGCGGGTTATGTCGCGCAGACCTACCAGGTGTTCGACTACACGCTCGGCATCCGGATCACCGAGCGCGCGACCGGCAAGGAGGTCTACAACGTGACCGCGCGCACAACCGGCGACAACGGCGCGCTGCTGTATGCGATGCCGTTCCTCGCGCGCAGCGCGCTCGCCGATTTCCCGTTGGCGAACGGCGCGATCCGCACGGTGCGGCTGCCGGTGGACAAGCGCGGCGGGCCCGCGGCGGTGCCGGCCGCCAACGAGCGTGCGGTGCCGGCCGTGCCGGCCTCGGGTGCGGCGGTCGCGAAGTAACGCGCTGTCGGCACTGGCGCGGCCGCCCGGCCGCGCCACCTGCCTGCCTGCGTTGTGTGCGTCGTATGTGTCGTATGCGTCGTATGCGTCAGAACCCGACGCCCAGCAACGCCAGCACGCCCAGCACGACGAACAGCACGGCCGCGATGCCATGCACGAGCTTCGTCGGCAGCCGGTGCGCGAAACGGTCGCCCAGCAGGATCGCGGGCACGTTCGCGAGCATCATCCCGAAGGTCGTGCCGGCCACCACGCCGATGTAATCCTGGAAGCGCGCGGCGAGCGCGACGGTCGCGATCTGCGTCTTGTCACCCATTTCCGCGAGGAAGAACGCGACGAGCGTCGCGCCGAACACGCCGAGCCGCGACCGGGCCGCATTGGCTTCATCGGCATCGAGCTTGTCCGGCACGAGGATCCACAACCCCATCGCGATGAACGAGAACGCGAGCGCCCAGCGCATGATCGACGGCGTGACGAGTATGCCGAGCCACTCGCCGAACGCACCGGCGAAGCCGTGGTTCACGAGCGTCGCGACGAGCACGCCGAGAATGATCGGCACGGGCTTGCGATAGCGCGCGGCCAGCACGAGGGACAGCAGTTGGGTCTTGTCGCCGATTTCAGCGAGGGCGACGGCGCCGGTGGAGATCAGGAAGGCTTGAGACACGTACGGGGTTCCACGGGCCGGTGTTGTGCGTGCGAGCGACGATCCGCCGCGCGCCGGGCCCTGATGCGGCGCGCAGTGAACCATCGGTCTCGCCAGGCCTCGGTGGCTGCGTCCGCCATGGCCGAATGGCCAAGTCTGTTGACGGACGCCTCCGTCACGATGCGCGCCGGGAGCGCGGGACATCGAGCGGAGCGGCTACTCCCCAATGAGGGGCGGATTCTAGCACGGCGCGTGCGGCGGGCGGCGCGAAGCCGGCGGCTCCGGGATGCGCCGGAGCGGGAGGGGAACCGGCGCGGGCAAACGCGCCTGTTACGCGGCGGCGGCGCGGCGTGCGGCACCGCGCTCGTGCACGAGCCGGCCGGCCGCGTACGTGCGGTACACGGCGCGATCGTCGCCGAGCAGCGCGAACGCGAACAGCAGTTCCTCGAGCGAATCCGCGCGCTTCGTGCGGCGCGCGAGCAGCGGCGTGGCCTGCGGGTCGAGCACGATGAAGTCGGCTTCGGTGCGCGGCGCGAGCGTGCCGACCGTATCGGCGAGATCGAGCGCCTGCGCGGCGCCGGCCGTCGCGAGCCAGAACATCCGGGTCGCGCTCAGGTGGTGGCCCGACAGCCGCGCGACCTTGTGCGCCTCGTTCATCGTCTGCAGCATCGAGAACGACGTACCGCCGCCGACGTCGGTCGCGAGCGTGACCGGCACGCCGTATTCGCCGGCCTTGTCGAAGTCGAACAGTCCGCTGCCGAGAAAGAAGTTCGACGTCGGGCAGTGCGCGACGACGGTGCGCGTCTGGGCCATCCGGCGGCGGTCCTCGTCGTCGAGGTGGATGCAGTGGCCGTACACCGCCCGCGGACGCAGCAGCCCGTAGCGATCGTAGATGTCGAGATAGCTGCGGTGGCCGGGGAACAGCTCCGCAGCCCATTTCACTTCATCGACGTTTTCCGCGACGTGGCTCTGCACGAACACGTCCGGATGGCGGCGCGCGAGTTCGCCGCACGCTTCGAGCTGCGCCTCGGTGGACGTCGGCGCGAAGCGCGGCGTGAGCGCGTACAGCTGGCGGCCGTTGCCGTGCCAGAGGTCGATCAGCTCGGCGCTGTCGTCATAGCCCGATTGCGCGGTGTCGCGCAGGAACTCGGGGCAATTGCGGTCCATCAGCACCTTGCCCGCGATCATCCGCAAGTCGCGGGCATCGCTCGCCGCGAACAGCGCGTCGGCCGACTGCTTGTGCACGGTGCAGTAGACCAGCGCGCTCGTCGTGCCGCAGGCGAGCAGTTCGTCGATGAAGAAGTCGGCGACCTCGCGCGCATGCTCCGGGTCACCGAACTTGCGCTCGGTCGGGAACGTGTACTTGTCGAGCCACGGCAACAGGCCGGGGGCCGGCGACGCGATCATGTCCGTCTGCGGATAGTGGATGTGCGTGTCGATGAAGCCGGGCACGATCAGCTTGTCGCGCAGGTCGTGGACGACCGCGTCGCGCGCGAGCGTCGGGGCGAGCCGCGCATACGGGCCGGCCGCGACGACCTTGCCGTCGTCGACGATCAGCAGGCCGTCGGTCTCGTGGTTCGCGGCCTGGCTCGACTGCGCCGGGTCGCCGTTGAAGGTCAGCAGCTGGGAACGGAAAGCGGTTTGCGTCATGACGAATGGTCCTGCATCAAGGTAAGGCAAACAGAAGAAAACGGTCGGTGCCGCGCGCGCGACGGCATGAAGGGCTCGGCCCATGCCTGCGCGAGGCGGCGACGCGAGAAGGCGGACACGCCGCGCACTGCGCGTGCGCACGCGAGCGTCGCGGCCGCCATCACGCAGTTGCCGGCGGACGGCGCCGCAATCGCGCCGCGCGCGGCGGCGAGCGGCATGACGCGCCGCAACGACACGCTTCGGTGCACGACGACGCGCAACGCCGTCGCCGCAATCGCGACGCGCGCGATGCCGGCGCGCAGGCGCCGCGCACGCATGCGGCCGGCGCGGCGCAGGGCCGAACCGGTCGTCGCGAAGCGGATGTCGTCGCGGTGTTTCATCTGTCTAGCGAACCTCGATGCCGGCCGTCACGCGGCCTGCCAGTACGAATCGAGACGCGCGATCAGCGCATCGCGCGCTGCCGCGTCGACGAACGATGCCTCGAAGCCGTTGCGGATCACGGCGTGCACTTCGGCGTCCGTCAGCTGCAGCCCCTCGACCGTCGCGAAGTAGTTGTCGTTGACGTAGCCGCCGAAGTAGGCCGGATCGTCGGAGTTGATCGTCACCGCGACGCCGCGATCGAGCAGCGCCTTCAGCGTGTGCTTCGCCATGTCGTCGAACACGCACAGCTTCAGGTTCGACAGCGGGCACACGGTCAGCGCGATGCGCGTGCGCGCGAGGCGCTCGACGAGCGCCGCGTCCTCGATGCTGCGCACGCCGTGGTCGATCCGGTCGACCTTCAGCACGTCGAGCGCTTCGTGGATGTAGGCGGGCGGGCCTTCCTCGCCCGCATGCGCGACGAGCTTCAGCCCGAGCGCGCGCGCCTTCTCGAACACGCGCGCGAACTTCGCCGGCGGATGGCCGAGCTCGGACGAGTCGAGGCCGACGCCGATCAGCCGGCGGCGATAGCGTTCGAACAGCGGCCGCGCGGATTCGAACGTCGCGAGCGCGTCGTCTTCGGACAGGTGGCGCAGGAAACACAGGATCATCTTGCTCGACAGCCCGCGTGGCTCGGCATCGGCGAGTGCGCGGTCGATGCCGGCCACCACCGTCTCGATCGGCACGCCGCGTTCGGTGTGCGTCTGCGGGTCGAAGAACAATTCGGTGTGGACGACGTTGTCGGCGAGCGCCCGTTCGCAGTACGCGGCCGTCATGTCGTAGAAATCCTGCTCGGTCAGCAGCACGCTCGCGCCCGCGTAATAGATGTCGAGGAACGACTGCAGGTCGGTGAACGCGTAAGCGGCGCGCAGCGCGTCGATCGACTCGTACGCGAGCTTCACGCCGTTGCGTTGCGCGAGCGCGAAAATCAGTTCCGGCTCGAGCGAGCCTTCGATGTGGATGTGCAGTTCCGCTTTCGGCGCGCGGGCAATCTTGTCCTTGAATGTCGGGGTCATGGCGTTGTTCTTGGTCGGTCAGAATGTAGGGGAAGCCTGCGTGGGTGCGTTCGCCTCGACGGCCTGCAGCAACTGCGCGGCCACCGAGATCGCGATTACTTCGGGCGCCTTGTCGATGATGCCTTCGACGCCGATCGGGCAGCGCATGCGCGCGACCTGGGCCGGGTCGATGCCGATCGCTGCCAGCCGATGATCGAACTGCACGCGCTTGGTGCGCGAGCCGGTCATTCCGAAGTACGCGTAGTCGCCGCGCCGCAGGATGCGCTCGGCCAGTACGAAATCGAGTGCGTGGTCGTGCGTCATCACGACGAAGTACGCGTGCGGCGGCGCCGTGTCGACGGCGTCGGCCGGGCTGGCAACCGCGTCGATCGCGAGATTGCCGATCCCGGCGAGCGCCTCGGCCGGCGGGAACGCCGCAGCGGGCCCGTCGATCCAGCGCACGTGGCACGGCAGCGTCGCCAGCACCTTCACGAGCGCGGTGCCGATGTGTCCTGCGCCGAACAGCATGACGGGGAACGCATACGGCGCGATCGTTTCGGTCATCAGCGACACGCCGCCGGTTTCCCACAGCAGGCAGTCGGCACGCGCGGCGGGCGATTCGGGCTCGCTCAGCAGCGGTGCGCCCGGCGCGGGGCCGAATGATACGCTACGCACGGTCCCGGCGCCGGCCGCGACGCGCTTCGCGAGCGACATGATCCAGCCGAGGTCGCCGACATCGAGCCGCTCGAACGCGAGCACGACCGCGCCGCCGCAGCACTGGCCGAGGCTCGGGCCGAGCGCGAGCCGTTCGAGCCTGCGCGCGTGGGGCACGTGCGCGCCGTCCTTCAGCAGATGCCGCGCGATTTCGATCGCCTTCCATTCCAGATGACCACCGCCGATCGTATGGCGGGCCGTGTCGCGCGTGACGAGCATCTTGGTGCCGGCCTCGCGCGGCGCGGAACCGTCGGTATGCGCGACCGTCACGAGCACGGCCGCTTCGCCGTGCGCGAGCAATTGCTGCAGATCGCCGATCCATGCTTCCATCAGCACGCTCCGTTCCGGACGACGCGGCGCGACGCGCGGCGCGCGCTGGCGGCCGACGCGATAACGAGGGCTGTCGGGAGCGATGCAGGCCGGTCGCACGGTCGATGCGGTGCGGCGGCGGTGCGCCGCAGGCGCGGGCGAACGATGCCGCGGGACGTGCGGACGGCATGAGGGTGACGGATGCGGATGGTGTGCGTTGTCATGAGAAATCCAGTCGACATTGCGGATCGGGCGCGCGTTACGCAGGAGGTGAGACCGCCTGGCCTCGCGCACGTAGATCGCCATCCAGTCGCGAAGATAGCACCGCAACGCGGCGGGAACATCACCGGGCGGTGATCCGGGCTATCAGGCAGCGATCATGTCGATCATAGGCCCGCCGCGCGGGATCGGGGGCGTTGGTGCGCGCGCATCGGGCCGAAACGCTTGCGTGGCGGGGCATGCGCGGGGATGTCGCGCGATGCGCGTTCGCCCTGACATCCGGGCTGCGACGGGGTTAGGTGTTTACGCGCGGCCGGCGAGGCGTGGCCGGCCAGGTGCGGCCGCGCGGGACGTCGCGGGCGGCGCCGGACGAACGCGGGGCGGCTACGCCGCCCCGACCGGTCAGCTTGCCAGCTTGCGGCGATGGCGCCAGAGGCTCGACGCGACGGCGATCAGCATCACGGCGAAGCCGATCAGCGCCCAGCCGGGCAGCAGGACGCCGAAAATCGGCGGGTAGACCGTCTCGCACAGGCCGGCGACCTTGAACATGCTGGGGAACCACTGGGCGGGCGGCAGGCTGTCGACGATCGGCTGCAGCGTGTCGAAGCCGCAGCTGAAGCCCGGATTCATCTGGATCGACAGGTGTCGCGCGGCGGTGCCGACGCCGCCGGCCGCGGCGATCGCGATCAGCAGCTCGAGCACCCAGATGCCGCGCCAGTTGCGTATCCCGGCCGCCAGGAACGCGAAGATGCCGATCGCCGCGAAGAAGTAGCGCTGGATGATGCACAGCGGGCACGGATCTTCGTTCTTCACATATTGCAGGTACAGCGCGCCGGCCAGCAAGGCGATGCACACCCAGCCGAGCAGCATCAGCAGGCGGCGTTCACGGCGGAGTGCGAGCGTGGAGTCATTCATGTCGGCGGGATTCCTGTCGTTGGTCGGTCCGATAAACAATCGCGCGATTTTAGCGCGAACGATCTGGCACGAAACTGACAGCGCGCGTGCGGCACCCAGCCGCACCCGCATCGTCCGGTGCATCGTCCACCGCCATTGCGCTTGCGCGGTCACCGGATCGTGTTCAGTACGGCCTCGACCGCCTGGCCGATCGCGAGCAGCGCGTCGTCGCGATGCGGCGCGGCCGCGAGCATCAGGCCGACCGGCGCCGCGTCGCGCGGATGGCAGGGCAGCGACAGCGCGCATGCGTCGAGGAAGTTGAAGGCGCTCGGATTGCGCAGGATCAGCGCATTGGTGCGCGTGAACGCGGCGTCGTCCGCTTCGAGTTCGGCGATGCGCGGCGGCACGACGGGCACCGTCGGGGCGACGAGTGCGTCGAAGCGCGACCAGACCGTGTGTGCCGCTTCGTCCAGCATCGCCTGGCGGGCGGCGAGCAGGTCGAGATAGTCGGCCGCGCTCGCCGGCTCGCCCTTCAGGATGCGCGACAGCACGCGCGGGTCGTATCGGTCGCGGTGCCGCGCGAGCAGCGGGCGATGCCACGCGTACGCCTCGATCGGCGAGAAGCCGAAGCGGTTGATGTCCGGCAGCCGGTCGAGCGCGGAAAAGCGCACTTCCGTGACGATCGCGCCAGCGGCCTCGAGATGCTTCAGCGATGCGTCGAGCGCGGCGGCGACGTCGGCGTCGACGCCGTCCGTCACATAGTTGGTCAGCACGCCGAGCCGCACGCCTTCGAGCGGCCGCGCGGCCGGCACGTGCGGCTCGAGACCCGCGAGCATCCGGTCGACGAGCGCGCAGCAGGCAACCGTCAGGCCGATCGGGCCGAACGAGTCGAGCGTCGTCGACAGCGGCACGCCGCCTTGCGTCGGAATCCGGCTCGCGGTCGGCTTGAAGCCCGTGAGCCCGCACAGCGCGGCCGGGATCCGGATCGAGCCGCCGGTGTCGGTGCCGAGCGCGACCGCCGCCATCCCGTCGGCGACGGACGCGGCCGCGCCGGACGACGAGCCGCCGGCAATGCGTGCGTCGCCCGGTACGTCGCGGCGGTACGGCGAGCGCGGCGTGCCGAAGTGCGGATTCAGGCCGAGGCCGGAGAACGCGAACTCGCTCATGTTGGTGCGGCCGACCAGCACCGCGCCCGCACGCTTGAGCCGCGCGACGGCGACGGCATCGGCCTGCGCGGGCGGCGCGCCGTCGAGCACGCACGAGCCGGCGCGCGTCACCTGGCCCGCGACGTCGAACAGGTCCTTCACCGACACGGGGATGCCCGCGAGCGGCGACAGCACGGTGCCGGCGGCACGCAGGCGATCGTGCGCGTCGGCGGCCGCGCGTGCGTTGTCGGCGTCGACTTCGGTGAAGACGGCCGCGCCCTGGCCCGACGGATCGGCGATCCGTTCGAGCGCGACGTCGACGAGCGCGCGGCTCGTGGTCCGGCCGGCGGCGAGGTCGGCGGCGAGCCGGGCGAGCGGGGGGAAGGGCGTGAAAGTGGTCATGGGCGGCTCAGGGGCGAAGATGTTGGACAAGGGTGGCGCGAAACGAATCGATATGGCGTTCGACGGCCGCGCGCGCGCCGGCGGCGTCGCGCGCGCACAGCCGCTCGAACAGTTCGCGGTGTTCGTGCTGGACGTCGGACAGGTGGTGCGGTTCGGACAGCGTGACGAACCAGAAGCGCAGCGAGCGTTCGTGCAGCGCGCGCAGGATCTCCGCGAGCACCGTATTGCGTGCCGCCGCGGCAATCGCCTGATGGAATGCGCGGTCGAGCTCCATCATGCCTTCGACGTCGTGCGTGTCCACGCACGACTGCCCGTCGTCGAGCAGCGCGGCGATGCGGGCGAGATCGTCGGGCGTCGCATGGCGGGCGGCGAGTTCGACGCAGTGCGCTTCGTTGATGCGCCGCACGTCGATCACCGCGACGATGTCGTCGAGCGACAGCGGCTGCACCAGCAGCCCCTTGCGCGGCATCACGGACAGCAGCCCTTCGAGCACCAGCCGGTGCACGGCCTGATGGACGGGCGTGCGGCCGATGCCGGTGCGTGCGACGAGGTCGGCTTCGTTGAGCGCGGCGCCGGGTTTCAGGCGCATCGTGATGATGTCGCGCTGGATCAGTGCGTACGCGCGCTCGGCGAGGCTGAGCGCCGAGGCGGCGGGCCGGTCGGGCGTGGCGTCGGTCAGGGCGTTCATGCGGGGGGCGGCGCGGTGGCCGGGCGGAGCACGATCATGACGCGGGCGATCGGATGAGGTGGGCAATCCGTGAATATTATTGTGATATATCACTGGTGTCCAGTTCACCGGGGCGCCCCCGATGCCGCCGGACGACGTACGCTGGCGTGTCCGGCGCCGCATGCGACGATTTGCAACAATGTCGACAGGATGTTGCCGGTTTACCGCGCGATCGTGCGCTGAAGCATAATGAATCCTCGTCAATCCAAATACGCGCGAGCGACGCACCAGACCATCGTCATGAGCGAAACCACGCCTTCCCCGGCCGGTCTGTCCGGCACCCCTTCCGCGTCTTCCCATTCCCCTCGTTCCGGTCCGGCACAAGCGCCGGAGGTACCCGCCACGCAGCCCTCCGTCGCGCAGGCTGCCGCGGCCGAGGATGTCGCGGCGGACGGCGCATCGCCGGTCACGGCGGCGTCCGAGCCGGGCGCCGCGGGCACCACGGCCGCTGCCGAACCCACTGCCGCGCCGCCAAAAACCGGTGCCGTGCCGCCCGGTTTTGGCGCGCAGCCCGATTTCGACACGCCACGGCCGCCGCCCGCGAGCGCGCAGAATGCGCCGCCGGCTTACCTGAAGAACAGCGACACGCCATGGTCGGTGTTCGGTCGCATCGTCGCGGCGCGTGCGCGCCGGCTGTTCGATCGCGCCGGCCAGCGGATCACGCAGCGCACGTTGCGCATCGGCGTGTCGGCGCGGATCTTCCATCCGGAGCCGGGTGCGAAGGGGTTGCGCGGCAAGACGCTGCAGTATCTCGAGGAATCGATCGCGCACTGGGTGATGTCGCGCGACGTGCTCGTGTTCATGATTCCGACCGTCGGTCACCAGGGCATGCTGCATCCGAGCAACATCCGCCTGCGCGACTACGCGAAGCATCTCGACGGCCTGCTGCTGCAAGGCGGCGCCGACGTGTCGCCGCAAACCTACGCGGCATCGGATGCGCGCCCCGAATGGCCGGGCGACCGCGTGCGCGACATGTACGAGCTCGAGCTGTTTCACGAGTTCGTCGAGTCCGGCAAGCCGGTGCTCGGCGTGTGCCGCGGCTGCCAGCTGATCAACGTTGCGTTCGGCGGCTCGCTGTACCAGGACATCGCGACCGATGTGCCGACCGCGCATCCACACGTGAGCGAGCATTACGACCAGCATCGCCATTCGATCCGCTTCCCCGACTCGTCGACGCTCGCGAGCATGTTTCCCGGGCGCAGCGAAGCGATCGTGAACTCCATCCACCATCAGGCGATCCGCGATCTCGGCCGCGATCTGAACATCGAGGCCGTGTCGGCCGGCGACGGGATCATCGAAGGCATCCGCTACCGGCGCGCACCGTTCGTCGTCGGCGTGCAATGGCACCCCGAGTTTCATCGCGCGGGCGGCTCCGAGCTGCTCGACTGCACGCCGTTGCTCGACGCATTCCTGCGCGCGGCACGCGAAACGCGCCTGTAGCCGGCGCTTGCCTCGCGTCGCAGGAAGGCCGGCCGCATCCCGTAAATTCGAGATGCGGCCGTTTCGTTTTGAACGATAATCGCGACTTCCGATTCGTTCGCCGGAGTCTGACGTTGGTCTTCCGAAAATTTCCCCTCGCACGATGCGCAACGTGGATCGTTGCGATGGCCGCCTGCGCGCACGAGGGCGCAGCATGGTCCGCCGATGCGACCGCGCCCGTTGCCGGTACGCGCCCCGCGGTGACGAGCCTCAGCGGCGATGCCGCGCCGGCATCCCCCGCATCCGCGACGGATGCCACCGCGCTCGGCAATGTCGCCGAACTCACGCAGATGCTGCACGACGGGCGGATCGTCGAGATGCGCACCACCTATAACGGCAGCTACGGCGCGAGCCTGATGTTCGATCAGCGCGAGATGACGTATTACGTCGCGCTGTTCCAGGACAAGCATCTGTGGCGCGTGATCAAGTCGCAGGAGAAGAACCGTGCGGAGATGGTGTACGCGAACTTCGTCCAGCAGACGGTGCAGCTCGCGGACGTCGAGATCCGTCGCACCGAACTGCAGGCGCAGAAGACGTTCCTCGAACGCGTGATCGCGCTGCAGGCGAGTCGCGCGCAGCAACTGCAGGCCGATCTGAGCGTCGCGCGCAGTCAGCAGGCCGAGGTCGCGCAGCGGCAGCAGTCGGCGCAGGAGCAGACGCGCGTGCTGCAGGTCGAGAAGCGGGCCGCGCAGGCGCAACTGCGCGATTTGCAGGAGCAGGTGCGGCAACTCGAGAAGCAGACCGAGACAGGGCTCACCGCGCACAAGTGACGATGCGTCGGACGGACCGAGAGAGACGAGCGAAACCCGGCGAAGCGATCTTCGCCGGGTTTTTTGTTGGGCGAGTGTCAGCGCGCGAACGCGTCAGGTGTGTCGGTCAGGCGGCGATGCGACAGTTGCGACGTCCAGTCGAAACCGGCGGCGGGCGCATGTGTTGAACGGGCAGGCGGTGGGCTGCGCAGCGCGTTGGCCATTGCGATCAGCGTGAGCGGATCGTCCAACGTATCGCGTGCGTCCGTTGCACGCGGCGGCGGCGCCAGCCGATCGCGGGTGCGGGTGGTATCGCTCAGGACCGGTGCCCGCGCCACCGTCTTGCGCGGGCCGTTTGTTTGATGCGGCGATGCCGGCAATGCGATGTCGGCGCGCCGCACGCCGGACGTTGCCCGCGGGCGAAGCGATGCCGGACGAGCGGCGGCGTGCCCCGTGGCCGGTGGTAACGCCGCCGCTTTCGCGACAGGCGCCGACGCCGACGCCGTGCGCTGAAGCGAAGCGTTCGTCGACGCATCCGGCCAGACCTTCGCGAGCTGCACGCTTCCGGTCGATGATGTGGCGTGATCCGACACACCGTCGCTTGTCCGGATCGCGAGTACCGGTGTGGAACCGGTAGGCAGCTCATGCGCCGCGATCAGCCAGCCGATGATGCCGAGCGCGCCGATGGTCCAGCTGATTGCGTACATCGCACGCCGATCGCGAGGGCTGCCCGCGGTACCGCGCCAACGTCGCCCGATAACGGTGGCCGACACGGCCGCCGATCGGGCCGAAGCGGACGTCGAAGCGGGGGTAGAAGCGAACGCCGATGCCGGTGCAGGCAGGGGCTGCCAGTGGCACCCGCAGTGCGGTTGGTCGACGTTGATGCAGGATGTCGTCAGTGTGGCGAGGCAGTGTTTGCCGGGCCGAAATCTCCATTCGTGGCCGAACGACGGCATGTGATCGAGCGGCGCGACGCGAGGGCGAGCCAGCGCGCCTTGGACGGGAACCAGGGGGGATGGGGTCATGAGGGCGGTCCGCCGTGCGACACGGGCAACCGTGCCGGCCGCGGCGCGAAAATGTCGTCGTCGCAAATCCGACATTGTGGTCGGCCGGCGAACGGCGGTCGATCAGATCGATCCGATTTTTACTTCCGTTTCGGGGCGACTTGTACGAGGCGAGTGTCGCGATGAGCATCGCAGGGCGGCACAACGCAAATGTCGGCGTGGCGTGGCATCATTCGCGGACCATGCCGGTGCGTCGCGCGTCGTCGGATCCATGCGACGCGCCCATGTCGCACCATCCGAAACGAGAGAACAACATGTCCACAGCAACACAAACCATCGCGCAGGAATCGAAAGTCCGCACCGTGTTCCGCGTCGTCAGCGGCAACTTCCTGGAAATGTACGACTTCATGGTCTACGGGTATTACGCGTCGGCCATCGCGAAAACCTACTTTCCGAGCGGCAACGCATTCGCGTCGCTGATGCTGTCGCTGTCGGTGTTCGGCGCGGGCTTCCTGATGCGCCCGATTGGCGCGATCGTGCTCGGCGCGTACATCGACCGTCACGGCCGCCGCAAGGGGCTGATCTTGACGCTCGGGCTGATGGCGCTCGGCACGCTGACGGTGGCCGCGGTGCCCGGCTACGCGACGATCGGCGTCCTCGCGCCGGCACTCGTGCTGCTCGGCCGGTTGCTGCAGGGCTTTTCCGCGGGCGTCGAGCTGGGCGGCGTGTCGGTCTACCTGTCGGAGATCGCGACGAAGGGCAACAAGGGGTTCTATACGTCGTGGCAATCGGGCAGCCAGCAGGTTGCCGTCGTGTTCGCCGCGTTTGTCGGCGTGCTGCTGAGCCGCGTGCTGCCGGTCGAGGACATGAGCGCGTGGGGCTGGCGCATTCCGTTCCTGATCGGCTGCCTGATCGTACCGTTCCTGTTCCTGCTCCGTCGTTCGCTGAAGGAAACCGACGAGTTCCTCGCGAAGCGTCACCGTCCGACGATGGGCGAGATCATGCGTTCGATGCTCGAAAACTGGCGTATCGTGATCGCCGGCATGGGGATGGTGATCATGACGACGGTGTCGTTCTACATGATCACCGCATACACGCCGACGTTCGGCAAGGAAGTGCTGCACCTGTCGTCGCTCGACGCACTCGTCGTGACCTTCTGCGTCGGCCTGTCCAACCTCGTGTGGCTGCCGCTGTCCGGTGCGCTGTCGGATCGCATCGGCCGCCGGCCGGTGCTGATCGCGTTCACGGTGCTCACGCTGCTGTCGGCCTATCCGGCCATGCTGTGGCTCGTGGCCGAACCGTCGTTCCTGCGGCTGTTGGCGGTCCAGCTGTGGCTGTCGTTCCTGTACGGCTCTTACAACGGCGCGATGGTCGTCGCGCTGACCGAAGTGATGCCGGTCGATGTGCGCACCGCCGGCTTCTCGCTCGCGTACAGCCTGGCGACGACGATCGGCGGCTTCACGCCCGCGATCTCGACGTTGCTGATCCACCAGACCGCCAATAACGCGGCGCCGGGGCTGTGGCTGAGCGTCGCGGCGCTTTGCGGGCTGATCGCGACGCTCGTGATGTATCGCACGCACGAGTCGCGCAACCAGTACAAGGCGGCCTGACGCCGCCTGCACCGAGCCACGTCGGATGAAACCAGGGAGCGCGCCGCGCTCCCTTTTCTTATTGGCCCTCGCGCATTCAGGCGGCGCGCAGCGCGTCGGCGACCGTCGCCGCCACGTCGAGCCATTGTCCCGGTGCGGACTGGCGGGCGAGCCTGGCGTGCGGATACCACGGACAGTCGTCGCCGCTGAACCAGCGCCAGTCGGGCGCGAACGGCAGCATGATCCACAGCGGCTTGCCGAGCGCGCCCGCCAGATGCGCGACGGCCGTATCGATCGTGACGACGCCGTCGAGCCGTTCGATCAGCGCGGCCGTGTCGGCGAAGTCGTTCAGCCGCCCGTCGAGGTGATGCACGCGCGGATGCGCGTCGACGCGGGCCCGTTCGTCTTCGTCGAGCGCGGGCTGCAGCACGACCCAGTCGATGTCCGGCAGCGCGAGCAGCGGCGCGAGTGCGTCGAACGGCATCGAGCGGTTTTCCTGTGCCTGGCGACGCCCCGACCACGCGAGGCCGAACTTGCGCTTCGACTGGCCGCCGAGCGAGCCGCGAAAGCGCCGGCGCGCGCTGTCCGGCGCATCGAGGTAACGCTTGCCTGCGACGATGTCGGACGGCTGCAGACCGAGCAGGAAAGGCAGGCTCATCAGCGTGCACGCGACGTCCGCCGCCGGCGGCTTCGCCGCGCCCTGTGCGACGAGCGTCACGCGCCAGCGCGTCGCCGCCGGCGCGAGCAGCGCGACGAGCTCCGGCTGCACTTCGAGCACGACGCGGGCGCAGCGCGCGCGGGCCAGCGGCACGAAGCGGACGAACTGCAGCGTGTCGCCGAAGCCTTGTTCCGCGCGGATCAGCAGCGTGCGCGACACAATCGGCTCGCCTTGCCAGCGCGGCAGCGTGCCGAGCGGCGTCGCGCCCGGCGTGTCGTGGCGCGTTTCATACGCGGGCAGGCCGCGCGTGAAGTCGCCCAGCGTCAGCAGCGTGACGGCGCGGTGCAGTTGCGCGAGCTTCAGGTCCGGCGCGACGCGCAGCGCCTGGTCGAACGCGCGCAGCGCCATTTCGTGCGCACCGAGTGCGTGATGCGCATTGCCGAGGTTCAGCCACGCGAGACTGAACGACGGATCGAGGCCGACCGCGCGTTCGTAGTAGGGCAGCGCTTCGCGCTGGCGGCCCAGCGCGCACAGCGCATTCGCGAGCCCGAACAGCGCGAGCGGGAACGGCGGGTGCAGCGCGAGCGCGGCTTCGAACGCCGCCGCCGCTTCGCCGTGACGGCCGAGCGCCTCGAACGTGTTGCCGAGATTGAAGTGCGCGGCGACGAAGCGCGGCTGCGCGGCGATCGCCGCCTGGAAATGCGCGATCGCGTCGTCGGCCCGGCCCATCGCGTTCAGCGCCATCGCGAGATTGTTGTGCGCGCCGGCATGTCCGGGCCGCAGCTCGAGTGCGCGATGGAACGCGGCGAGCGCATCGTCGTGACGGCCGAGCGCATTCAGCGCGTTGCCGAGATTGTTGTGGATCGACGCGTCGTCGGGCGTGAGGCGAAGTGCGCGGCCGAACGCGTCGACGGCATCTTCGTGGCGCTGTAGCGCCGCGTACGCGTTGCCGAGGTTGTAATGCGCAAGCGGGAATTCGGGCGCGAGCGTCAGCGCGTTGCGAAACCGCTCGATCGCTTCGTCGAGCCGGCCGAGCGCCTTCAGCGCGTTGCCGAGATTGAGCTGCAGCGCGGCGTCGCCCGGGCGCAGCTCGACCGCACGCCCGACGAGATCGGCTGCCTCGGCGTGCTGGCCCTGCTGATGCCGCAGCACGCCGAACAGATGCAGCGCGTCGGCGTCGGCGGGATTGGTGCCGAGCGCGGCACGATAGCCGTGCTCGGCCTCGGCGAGGCGGCCCGCGCGGTGCGCGGCGTACGCTCGGTCGAATGCGGAATCCATGACGCGAAAACTGGCGGAAAGCGCGTATTTTCCCACACTGCGCGCGGGCGCCCCGGATTGGCCGGTCGGCATATGGCCCCGTCACGCGGAGCGGCGTAGACTTGCAGGATCGCGTGTCATCGAGGTGCTCATGGCTGACACACTGCTCGACATCCCGCCCGTGCTGATCGTCGGCGCAGGCCCGACCGGCCTTGCCGCCGCGATGAGTCTCGCACGCGCCCGCGTGCCGGTGCGCATCGTCGACCGGCTCACCACGCCCGCTCCGTATTCGCGGGCGATCGGCATCCAGGCGCGCACGCTCGAATTGCTGGAGCAGCATCGCGCGGTCGAACCATTTCTCGTGCTGGGGCATCGCGCGCACGCGGCCGCGTTGCATGCGGGCGGCCGCGTGATCGCGCGGCTCGATTTCGATCCGCTGCAAACGCGCTATCCGTACCTGCTGTTTCTCGACCAGAGCATCACCGAGCAGCTGCTCGCCGAGCATCTGGCCGGCCTCGGCGTGACGGTCGAACGCGGCGTCACGCTCACGGCGTGCGACGCGGGCGGGACATCGCTCGACGTGACGATCCGCGGCGCCGACGGGCATGAACAATCGTTCGCGCCGTCGTACCTGATTGCCGCCGACGGCGCGCACAGCACGGTGCGCCATCTGCTTGGCCTCGGCTTCGCCGGACAAGCGTTCGAGCAGACCTTCCTGCTCGCCGATTTCTCGGCGATACCCGACTGGCCGGAAGAGGAGATCCACCTGTTCACGACGCCCGACGGCATCGCGGGGCTGTTCCCGATGGGCGGCGGCCGCTACCGGCTCGTCGCCGACCGGCCGCCTGGCGATGCTTCTCCCGATGCGCCGCCGCCGTCGCTCGCGCAATGCGAGGCGATCGTGCGCGCTCGCGTCGGTGCGTCGATCGCGCCGAGCGACCTCGCGTGGTCGTCGTATTTCCGCCTGCATAGCCGGATGGTCGACCGGCTGCGTCACGGGCGCGTGTTCTTCGCGGGCGACGCCGCGCACGTTCACAGCCCGGCAGGCGCGCAGGGCATGAACACGGGCATCCAGGAAGCGTTCAATCTCGGCTGGAAGCTCGCGCGCGTGCTTGGCGGGGGCACGCCGGAGCGGCTGCTCGACACGTATCACGCGGAGCGCCATCCGATCGAGCGTGACGTATTGCGGCAGACCGGCCTCGTCACGCAGATCGTCGAAGCCGATCACGGCGCGATGAAGCTGCTGCGCGATCATGTCGTGCCGCTACTGGCCACGTTTGGGCCGGTGCGCGACGCGGTGCGGCGCACCGTCAGCGAGCTTGGCGTGCAATACCGGAAAAGCCCGCTCACGCTCGAGCGCGTGCTCGACGGCGGGCCGCGCGCAGGCGAGCGTGCGCCGGACGCGCTCGTGCATGTGGTCGACGGGCCGCTCGGGCGGGCACCCGGAACCGCGCGGCTATACGACCTGCACGACCCGGCGAGCTTCACGCTGCTGCTGCTCGAGGAGCCGGCAGGCGCCGACGCCGGCGATACGAACGACGTGCCGCCGATGTCAGCGGATGCGCGGGCGCTCGCGCAGGGGCTGGAGCGGATCATGCCGGGCGCCGTGCGCACCTGGCGCGTGGCCGATGCCGAAAGCGACGGTGCGGACGGGCTTGCGCAGGCATACGGCCGTTCGCGGCCGTCGTTCTACCTGCTGCGGCCCGATGGTTACATCGCGGCGCGCGGTCGTACCGCCACCGACGCGCACGCGCTGCTGCGCCACTGCGAAAGCTGGTTCGCGGGCATGTCGCTGCCCGCGTAGCGGGGCGCTCAGGCGGAGGCTGCGGCCGGGACGAGCGACGCGCGGTGCGCGGCGATCGCGGCGAGCACGATCGGCGCCGCGCGTTGTGCGGCTGCGCTCGACGGGTCGTCGAGCGCAGCCAGCAACGCACGTCGCATCCGCGGTTCCCAGAAGCGCCGGATATGCTCGGCGATTCCGGTCAGCGCTTCTTCGCGATCGGGCATCGATTCGAAGAAAGCGCCGATCTGGTTGGCCATGTCGATCAGGTGTCCGTTGTCCATCGCGTCCTCACTTGCCCGTCGTCACGGTGGCCGGCGCGGCTGCACGGCGCTCGAGCAGGTCGAGCTGCTCCGAGTTGAAGCGCGCGTATGCACGCTGCCACTCGGACGGCTGCGCAACCGGCATCACCTGCACGGCCGTGACCTTGTATTCGGGGCAATTCGTCGCCCAGTCGGAGCTGTCCGTCGTGATCACGTTCGCGCCCGATTCGGGGAAGTGGAACGTCGTGTACACGACACCCGGCTGCATGCGATCGGACACGAGCGCGCGCAACACCGTCTGGCCCGCCCGCGATTCGATGCCGACCCAGTCGCCGGTCCGGATCCCGCGATCCTCCGCGTCGTGCGGGTGGATCTCGAGGCGGTCCTCTTCGTGCCACTGGACGTTCTCGGTCCGGCGCGTCTGCGCGCCGACGTTGTATTGCGACAGGATGCGGCCCGTGGTCAGGATCAGCGGATAGCGCTGCGTGACCTTTTCCGGCGTCGGAATGAACTGCGTGATCACGAAGCGGCCCTTGCCGCGCACGAACGCGTCGATGTGCATCGTCGGCGTGCCGTCCGGTGCCTGTTCGTTGCACGGCCACTGGATACTGCCGAGCGCGTCGAGCTTCGCGTACGACACGCCCGAGAAGGTCGGTGTGAGCCGTGCGATCTCGTCCATGATTTCCGACGGATGCGTGTAGTGCATGTCGTAGCCGAGCGCCTGCGACAGCAGCAGCGTCACTTCCCAGTCCGCGTAGCCGGCGAGCGGCGGCATCACCTTGCGCACACGCGAGATGCGGCGCTCCGCGTTCGTGAACGTACCGTCCTTCTCGAGGAACGTCGAGCCCGGCAGCAGCACGTGCGCGTATTTCGCGGTTTCGTTCAGGAAGATGTCCTGTACCACGACGCATTCCATCGACGACAGCGCGGCCGCGACGTGCTGCGTGTTCGGGTCCGACTGGACGATGTCCTCGCCCTGGCAGTAGAGCCCCTTGAAGCTGCCGTCGAGCGCCGCGTCGAACATGTTCGGGATGCGCAGCCCCGGTTCCGGTTGCAGCGTGGCCGACCATGCCTGTTCGAACAGCGCGCGCACGCTGTCGTCGCCGATATGGCGGTAGCCGGGCAGTTCATGCGGGAACGAGCCCATGTCGCACGAGCCCTGCACGTTGTTCTGGCCGCGCAGCGGATTGACGCCAACGCCTTCGCGGCCGATGTTGCCGGTCGCCATCGCGAGGTTCGCGATGCCCATCACCGTCGTCGAGCCTTGCGCGTGTTCGGTCACGCCGAGGCCGTAGTAGATCGCGGCATTGCCGCCGGTCGCATAGAGGCGCGCGGCTTCGCGTACCACCTCGGCCGGCACGCCCGTCACATCGGCGGTCGCTTCGGGCGAGTTCTCGGCACGCGACACGAACTCGCGCCATTGCTCGAATGCGCGCGCTTCGCAGCGCTCGGCGACGAACGCGTCGGCGACGAGCCCTTCGGTGACGATCACGTGCGCGAGCGCGTTGACGATCGCGACGTTGGTGCCGGGGCGCAGCTGCAGGTGGTGCGTGGCCTTCACGTGCGGGCCGTCGACCACGTCGATGCGGCGCGGATCGATCACGATCAGCTTCGCGCCTTCGCGGATGCGCCGCTTCAGGCGCGAGCCGAACACCGGGTGGCCGTCGGTCGGGTTCGCACCCATCACGACGATCACGTCGGCGTGGTCGACCGACGCGAAGGTCTGCGTGCCGGCCGATTCGCCGAGCGTCGCCTTCAGGCCATAGCCGGTCGGCGAATGGCACACGCGTGCACAGGTGTCGACGTTGTTGTTGCCGAAGGCGGCGCGCACGAGCTTCTGCACGAGGTAGGTTTCCTCGTTCGTGCAGCGCGACGACGTGATGCCGCCGATCGAATCACGGCCGTACTTCTGCTGCAGCTTGCGGAATTGCGTTGCCGCGTAGGTGAGCGCCTCCTCCCAGCTGACTTCGCGCCACGGGTCGGTGATCCGCTCGCGGATCATCGGCTTCGTGATGCGGTCCTTGTGGGTCGCGTAGCCCCACGCGAAGCGCCCCTTCACGCACGCGTGGCCTTCGTTCGCGAGGCCGTTCTTGTGCGGCGTCATGCGCACGACCTGCGTGCCCTTCATCTCCGCCTTGAACGAGCAGCCGACGCCGCAGTACGCGCAGGTCGTGACGACCGAGTGCTCGGCCTGGCCGAGCCTGACAACGGATTTTTCCTGCAGCGTGGCGGTCGGGCAGGCGGCGACGCACGCGCCGCACGATACGCATTCCGAGTCCATGAACGATTCGCTTTCGCCGGCGGCGACGCGCGATTCGAAGCCGCGCGCGGCGATCGTCAGCGCGAACGTGCCTTGCGTTTCCTCGCACGCGCGCACGCAGCGGTTGCATACGATGCACTTCGACGGATCGTACGTGAAGTACGGATTCGATTCGTCCTTCTGCTCGCGCAGGTGATTCGCGCCGTCGAAGCCGTAGCGCACTTCGCGCAAGCCGACGACGCCCGCCATGTCCTGCAGCTCGCAGTCGCCGTTGGCGGGGCAGGTGAGGCAGTCGAGCGGGTGATCGGAGATGTACAGCTCCATCACGTTGCGGCGCAGCGACTGCAGCCGGTCCGACTGCGTGCGCACCTTCATCCCGGCTTCGGCGGGCGTCGTGCACGATGCCGGATAGCCGCGCCGGCCTTCGATCTCGACGAGGCACAGACGGCACGAGCCGAACGGTTCGAGCGAATCGGTCGCGCAGAGCTTGGGCACGTTGACGCCGGCTTCGATCGCGGCGCGCATGACCGACGTGCCGGCCGGTACCGTCACCGGCTGGCCGTCGATTTCGAGTGTGACGTCGGTGTCGGCATGCCGTTGCGGCGTGCCGTAGTCGGTGTCATCGAACGGATCGAAGGCGCGCGCCTGGGCGGCGCTCTTGCACGCGCATTGGCCTGAGCCGCAGCCGCCTTGGCGGACGTTGTTCGTGTCGAGGGACATGCAGGGCTCCTTCTGGGTCAGGCCGCAGCCTTGACCGGACCCGACGCGGCTTGCTTGCCGGCGGCGAGCCCGAAATCTTCGGGGAAGTGATCGAGCGCGGACAGCACCGGGTACGGTGTCATCCCGCCCATCGCGCACAGCGAGCCGGCGAGCATCGTGTCGCACAGGTCGCGCAGCAGCGTGACCTGTCGCTCCGACGTATCGCCTTCGCGAATGCGTGCGATCGTCTCGACGCCGCGCGTCGATCCGATCCGGCACGGCGTGCACTTGCCGCACGATTCGATCGCGCAGAACTTCATCGCGTATTCGGCGAGCGCCGCGAGATTCGACGTGTCGTCGTGCAGCACGATGCCGCCGTGGCCGACGACCGCACCGATGGCCGTATAGGCCTCGTAGTCGAGCGGCACGTCCCACTGGTGTTCGGGCAGATAGGTGCCGAGCGGGCCGCCGACCTGGGCGGCGCGCGCGGGCCGGCCGCTCGCCGTGCCGCCGCCGTAGTCGAACAGCAGCTCGCGCAGCGTGACGCCGAACGCGAGCTCGACGAGCCCGCCGTGGCGGATGTTGCCGGCGAGCTGGAATGGCAGCGTGCCGCGCGAGCGGCCCATCCCGTAGTCGCGATAGAACGCGGCGCCGCGCGCGAAGATCACCGGCGCGGTCGCGAGCGTGATCACGTTGTTGATCACGGTCGGCTGGCCGAACAGGCCGGAGAGCGCAGGCAGCGGCGGCTTCGCGCGCACGACGCCGCGCTTGCCTTCGAGCGACTCGAGCAGCGCCGTTTCCTCGCCGCACACGTACGAACCGGCGCCCTTCGCGACGTGCAGGTCGAACGCATGCGCGCAGCCGAGCACGCGTTCGCCGAGCCAGCCGGCTTCACGGGCCCGCACGATCGCGGTTTCGAGCGCCGCGATCGCGTGCGGATATTCGCTGCGCACGTAGATGTAGCCGAGGGTCGCGCCCGTCACGATGCCCGCGATGATCATCCCTTCGATCAGGCAGTACGGATCGCTTTCCATGATCAGGCGATCGGAGAACGTGCCCGAATCGCCTTCGTCCGCGTTGCAGACGATGTACTTCTGCGTCGCGCTGGCCTGCCGGACGGTGCGCCACTTGATGCCGGCCGGGAACGCCGCGCCGCCGCGGCCGCGCAGCCCCGATTCGATCAGCGTCTCGCACGCGGCGTCGCCGTCGAGCGCGAGTGCGTTCTTCAGGCCGGCGAGGCCGTCGTGCTTCAGGTAGTCGTCGATCGACAGCGGGTCGGTCAGGCCGATGCGCGCGAACGTGAGGCGCTGCTGGCGCGCGAGATAGGGCAGGGCGTCGACGAGGCCGACGCCGCTCGGATGCGCGCCGCCGTCGAGCCAGTTCGCGTCGAACAGCGCGGGCACGTCGGCGGCCGACAGGTTCGCGTAGCCGACGCGTCCGGCGGCCGTGCCGATCTCGACGAGCGGCTCGAGCCAAAGCAATCCGCGCGAACCGTTGCGGACCAGTTCGATCGCGATGCCGCGCCGCTCGGCTTCCGCGACGATCGCGGCGGCGAGGGCGTCGGCGCCGAGCGCCAGTGCGGACGAATCGCGCGGAACGTAGATGCGGGTCGTCATGCGGCCTCCGGGGTGTGGGCGGCCGCGTCGGCGAGCAGCGCGTCGAACTTCTCGGGCGTGACCTTCGCGTGCAGCACGCCGTTGACCGTCATCGATGGCGATTGCGCGCACAGCCCGAGGCAGTAGACCGATTCGAGCGCGACGTCGCCCGGCGCGTGCGCATCGGCGCCCTCGCCGTGCGCGGCGTCGAACCGGCAACCCGTGCGCGCTTCCGCATGCGCCGCCAGCGTTTCGCAGCCCATGCTGCGGCACGCCTCGGCGCGGCACATCTGGATCGTCACGCGCGCGGGCGGCGCGGTGCGGAAGTGGTGATAGTAGGTGAGCACGCCGTGCACTTCCGCGCGCGACAGGTTCAGTGCCTTCGCGAGCGGCGCAACGCAGCCGGCCGGCACGTAGCCGGCGTCGTCCTGGATCGCATGCAGGATCGCGACGAGCGAGCGGCCGGCGTGCGCATGGCGCTCGACGAGCACGTCGGGCGCAGGGGAATTCGGGGACATCGGTTATGCTCCTCCAAAGTCTCATATGCGCTGGGAATGCATATAGTGCGCAGCAGGACTTCGTGCTGATTGATTTTCCCCAACGATAAGCGGAAGATTTCGCAGTCGCAATAGGAAATCGGAGTGCATAATTGATTCGAATCGAATGCGACGCGTATCTGACCGTACGCGACACGGAGGGCCGGACCGCGAGCCTGTCGGACGTCGCGCCTTTGCTCGAACTCGTTGCCGATACGGGCAGCATCGCGCAGGCCGCGCAGGCGAAAGGGCTGTCGTATCGGCACGCGTGGGGCTTGCTGCGGGCGCTGGAGTCGTGCGTCGGCGGCGAGCTGATCGAAACCGCGCGCGGCAAGGGGTCGACGCTGTCGGAGTTGGGGCAGGCGGTCGTCGACGCGCAGCGCCTCGCGCGCAGCCGTCTCGACGGGAACCTGCGCACGCTGGCGGCCGAGGTGGCGAGCGACCTGAACCGGCGGCTCGCGCAACGCGACGGCGCCGTGCGCATCCATGCATCGCACGGCTACGCGGTCGCGGCACTCGTTTCCGCGCTCGTCGATGCACAGGCGGCCGTCGACATCAAATATCGCGAGAGTGTCGAGGCCGTGCAGGCGCTCGCGCGCGGTGAATGCGAGCTGGCCGGGTTCCATCTACCGCGCGGCGCGTTTCGCGAGCAGTGCGCGCAGATCTACCGGCCGTGGCTCGACGACACGCGTCACGTGCTGATTCATCTGACGCGTCGCCAGCAGGGGCTGTTCGTGCCGCGCGGCAACCCGAAGCAGGTCCGGGGCCTCGCCGATCTCGCGCGCAACGACATCCGCTTCGTGAACCGGCAGCCAGGGTCGGGCACGCGCATGCTGCTCGATCTCGCGCTGCGCGCGATCGGCATCGATCCCGAGCGTATCGACGGCTACGCGTCAGCCGAACTCACGCACTCGGCGATCGCCGCGTTCGTCGCGAGCGGGATGGCCGATCTCGGCTTCGGCGTAGAGCCGGCCGCCCATCATTTCGGGCTCGATTTCATCCCGGTCGTCGACGAGGACTATTACTTTGCGTGCGAACGCGCGCGGCTCGATTCGCACCCGCTCGCCGGCGTGCTGGCGTTGCTGCGCGATGCGCGCTTCATCGAGCGTGTCGCGCATCTCGACGGCTACGATCCGGCCGCGTGCGGGACGCTGACCGGCATCGCGGCAGGGCTTGCCGGCACGGCCGAGGCAGGTGGGCCGAACGGCAACGCACGGTAACGGGAAGTGTGTGAAGCGCGCTGCAGCAGCGGGGGATTTGCGCTACGCTTGCCGCTTGATCAACGTTCCAACAAGCACGCCGTTCAGGCGTCATCCCGCCATGAAATTTTCCGTTCCCCTCGCCGCGGCAGCGTTGACCGCGGGGCTTCTGATCGCTGTTTCGCCGTTTGCGTTTGCGCAGAATTCCCCGGGCGTGCCCGGGGGGATCCTGAGCGAACAGTTCCGCCTGGCCGAGCATCCGCAGATGCCGTTCGCTGCGTCGACGCCGTCGCAGAAATACCAGAGCGGCAAGAAGTCGGCGTTGCGTCGCAAGGGCGATATGGGCGATCCGAACGGTTGCAACCTGAAGTGCCCGCTGGACACCCAGTAAGCTCGCGCCGGCGCGCGGCATCGCTGCCGCCGCGCGCGCGTTGCCGATAACCGCACGGGGTTGGGCGGTCGTCTCGGGCCCCGCGAAGCTTGCTGCTTCGCGGGGCCGTGTTTTTTGCGGCACGTCGTGGTTTGCGCCCGAGCGTCCGGCGCCAGAGCGGCTGGATATCGAATCCATGAATATAGGGTTAACCCTGAATCCAGGAAGGATGTCTTCCTGAAACCTGCCTTATTCTTAAGCACGCGCCTACATAAACTTCGGTTTGTCAGCGATGAACGGGTGTTCACCGCGAAATCAGACAAATCTGGAGGTAGGTCATCATGAAGTCGCTCGTTCAAGCTGTTGTCGTTGCTGCCGCTCTCGTCGCCCCGGTCGTGTCGTTCGCGCAGCCCGGCTCGGCACTCACGCGCGCACAGGTTCGCGCCGAACTGGTTCAGCTCCAGCAGGCCGGTTACAACACCGCCCGCGGCGAAGATCCGCACTATCCGGAAGCGATTCAGGCAGCCACTGCGCGCGTCGCCGAGCAGCAGCGCGGCGCGCTCGCCCAGTCACAAGGCGCCGATGCCAGCGGCTATGGCGCACAAGTGCAGGGCGCATCGGCATCGGGCTCGCGTGCGATCGGCGTGCGCCCGGCCAGTGCCGAAGAAATGAAGTCGCTGTATCGCGGCAGCTAAGCGGCGCGTCGCCCGGTGACGCTGCGCGGCCGGCGGCCGACCCGTCGCGCCCCCGGTGCGTTGCTCGGCGGTACGAACATCCGTTACCTCCTGCCGCCGGCATACCGGCGGCATTCCGCCCGTCCCGTCCGGGGCTGGGCGCTTTTTCGGGAAGGCGCGGCAGGTACGGTTTCGCCGGCAACAAAAAACCCCGCAGACTCGCGTCGTGCGGGGCTTGTGCGTCAAGCGCGGAATTTGGTGGAGGCGGCGGGAATCGAACCCGCGTCCAGAAGCGCTCCACGACTAGTTCTACATGTTTAGTTCAGTCATTTGATTTAACCGCAGCGACGCGGACGAACACGCTGCACTACGGCGATTCGCTAGGTTTTCGACCCTGGCGTCGCGACGCCGACAGGGCTTAACTGACGTAAATGACCTCTGGCGGTATTGCTACCGGTCTTGCGACACTAGCCCGTCAGTGAACTAGGCAGAGGACGGCGGCCGTTAGGCTGCCAGTGCGAACGTTTCGTCGTTTGCAGTTACGATTTTCCCATTGATTAACGAGGTGACGGGTCCTCGACATGCCCTAGCCGCTTCACAACCCCTGTCGAAACCAGGTCGCCCCCGCGGATCAGATCAATCATTATAGCCCAACATCGCGCAGCAGTTCGCGTAGTTCCTGCGTCGAGCCGACGAGATGCTGCGCTTGCCAGTCAGCCGGCGGGGCGCCGTCGCCGCAATAACCATAGGCGGCCGCGACCGTCGCCATGCCTGCCGCGCTGCCGGCCTGGATGTCGCGAAGATCGTCGCCGACATAGACGATGCGCTCGGGCGCGAGCGTCATTTGTTCGGCTGCATGCAGCAGCGGGGCCGGATGCGGTTTCGAGTGCGGCGTTGTGTCGCCCCCGACGATGCAGGCCGCGCGCGGCGCCAGGCCGAGCAGGTCGGCGAGCGGTGCGGTGAGGCGCATCGCCTTGTTCGTGACGATGCCCCAGCGCACGCCGCGTGCATCGAGTTCGTCGAGCACGTCGCCGATGCCGGGGAACAGCGTCGTCTGCACGCAGATGTCGGTCGCGTAATTGGTCAGGAACTCGTCGCGCATCGCATCGTAGCCGGGCGATTGCGGGTCGATGCCGAACGCGCCGCCGAGCAGGCCGCGCGCACCGGCCGATGCCAGCCGGCGCAGCACGTCGAGCGGTGTTTCGGGCAGGCCGCGCACGCGCTGCATCTTGTTGACGGCAGCGGCGAGATCGGGCGCCGTATCGGCGAGCGTGCCATCGAGGTCGAACAGCACCGCGTCGCAGTGCAGCAGGCGCGGCGCGTCGAGCGCGGCCCGCTCGGTCGAAAGGGGAGTCGTCATGCCGGTCGGAAGGTCACGCGCCGCGGCGGCACGCGACGAGATAGTTGATGTCGGTGTCGTTCGACAGCGCGAAGCGCTTGCCGATCGGGTGATAGGTAATGCCCTTGATCTCGACGATGTGCAGGTCAGTCCCGCGTACGAAGCTCGCCAGTTCCGACGGGCGGATGAAGCGCGCGTAGTCGTGGGTGCCCTTTGGCAGCATTCGTGCGATGTATTCCGCACCGATCACCGCGAACAGGTACGACTTCAGGTTGCGGTTCAGCGTCGAGAAGAACACCCAGCCGCCCGGTTTGACGAGCGTGGCGCACGCAGAGACGATGCCGGCCGGCGACGGCACGTGCTCGAGCATCTCCATGCACGTGACGACGTCGTAGGTGCCCGGCTCGCGCTCGGCGATCGCTTCGGCGGCGATCGCCTCGTAGTCGACCGTGACACCGCTCTCGAGGCTGTGCAGATCCGCGACGCCGAGCGCCTCGGTCGACAGGTCGATGCCTTTGACCTGCGCGCCGAGCCCGGCCATCGATTCGGACAGGATGCCCCCGCCGCAACCGATATCGAGCGCGCGCTTGCCGGCCAGGTGCGCATGCGCATCGATCCAGCCGAGCCGGACCGGGTTCAGTTCGTGCAAGGGCTTGAATTCGGCATTCGGATCCCACCACCGATGGGCGAGGTCGCTGAATTTCTGGAGTTCGTGCGGATCGGCGTTGGTCATGTCGGCAAACGGGCTACGGGAGGAGGGCGGTGCAACGGTGCGTCAGCCCCGAGTATATAAGATGCGGGCGAGCGGCGAAGCGACGAGCGCGTGGACGGCCGGCAACGAAAAAGCCCCGCCGGAGCGGGGCTTTGAAGCAGTCGAAAACCGTGGCTTACTGCGCCGGAACGGTCGTCTTCTGGACTTCTTGCGTACCGACCACTTCCACTTCCACGCGGCGATCCGGTGCGAGGCAGGCGATCAGTTGCTTGCGGTTCTTCTGGTTGCAGCCCGTCGTGACCGGATTGCGCTTGCCCTTGCCTTCCGTGTAGATCTTGTTGGCCGGGACACCCTTGCTGACCAGGTACGACTTGACTGCTTGCGCACGGCGCAGCGACAGACGGTCGTTGTACTTGTCCGAACCGATGCGGTCCGTGTAGCCCGTTGCGACGACCACTTCCGTGTTCATGCCCTGGATCTTCGAAGCCAGTTCGTCCAGCTTTTGCTTGCCCAGCGGCTTGAGCGTTGCCTTGTCGAAGTCGAACAGTGCGTCGGCTTGGTACGTGATCTTCTGGCTCGTGATGGCCGGAGCGACCGGAGCGACCGGCGGCTGCGGTGCCTGGGCGACCAGTGCGCCATCGCACTTTGCGTTGGCGGTGGCCGGCGTCCAGAACGCGTCACGCCAGCAGAGCTCGTTCGTGCCGTTCATCCACACCCATTCGCCCGTGCCGTTCACCCAGTTGTCGTTGACGGCTTGACGCGACGCCGGCACCGACTGTGCCGAAGCGGATGCAGCCATAACTGCGGTAGCTGCAATGAACGCGAGCTTTGAAAGTTTATTCATATTTCTCCTCTCGAAATTGAGATTACCGCAGGTTTACTGCGAGCCTGTTGACGGTGACAAGTCATACATTGCTCGAAGTATAACATTGGTGCGGCACAAAAAACGTGGGCACCGCTCTGTGTAGACTTCGAGCAGCGTCTAACTTTCAGTGCGTTGGCATTTTGCCATATCGTTCCCTTCCTACGAAAAAAAATCCTCCCCACCCCAAGATCGCCTCAACGTTTGTGGCGCATGCGCAACACCGACCTGCCGTAACTTTTAGGGATTGTCAAGAGCGTGTCGGCGAAATTGCGCGAAAAGCTGCTTATGTTTATTTACGCGCGTGCGTGACGCAGATTCGTGTGGCCCCCTAGCGCAGTGAAGGGGCGTGATCAGGGGTGGTGCGGGGCGGCCCGCCCATGGCAACGTTTCCTGCTGTTTACATATAGAGGGGGTAGCGAACTGGCGGCTGATGGGCGCATGTTAGAATCTCGCGTTGCGTTGCGCATGCAGCGCCCACGCGAAAGGCGGTCGCCGTCTTCGCTCCGAAACGATACGGATACATGGATCAATTCGCCAAAGAGACCCTGCCCACCTCCCTAGAGGAGGAAATGCGCCGTTCGTATCTCGATTACGCGATGAGCGTGATCGTCGGACGTGCCCTTCCGGATGTCCGCGATGGCCTGAAGCCCGTGCACCGGCGCGTACTGTTCGCGATGCACGAACTGAACAACGACTGGAACCGCGCGTACAAGAAATCGGCGCGTATCGTCGGTGACGTGATCGGTAAGTATCACCCGCACGGCGATACCGCGGTGTACGACACGATCGTGCGGATGGCGCAGGACTTCTCGCTGCGCTACATGCTGATCGACGGGCAGGGCAACTTCGGCTCGATCGACGGCGACAATGCCGCGGCGATGCGTTACACCGAAATTCGCATGGCGAAGATCGGTCACGAGCTGCTTGCCGACATCGACAAGGAAACGGTCGACTTCGAGCCGAACTACGACGGCAACGAAATGCAGCCGGCGGTCCTGCCGTCGCGCATTCCGAACCTGCTGATCAACGGCTCGTCGGGTATCGCGGTCGGCATGGCGACCAACATCCCGCCGCACAACCTGAACGAAGTCGTCGACGCTTGTCAGCACCTGCTGAATAACGCCGAAGCGACGATCGACGAGCTGATCGAGATCATCCCGGCCCCGGACTTCCCGACGGCCGGCATCATCTACGGCGTCGCCGGCGTGCGCGACGGCTATCGCACCGGCCGCGGCCGCGTCGTGATGCGCGCCACCACGCACTTCGAGGAGATCGACCGCGGCCAGCGGATGGCGATCATCGTCGACGAGTTGCCGTACCAGGTGAACAAGCGCTCGCTGCTCGAGCGGATCGCCGAGCTCGTCAATGAGAAGAAGCTCGAGGGCATCTCCGACATCCGCGACGAGTCCGACAAGAGCGGCATGCGCGTCGTGATCGAGCTCAAGCGCGGCGAAGTGCCGGAAGTCGTGCTGAACAACCTGTACAAGGCGACGCAGCTGCAGGACACGTTCGGCATGAACATGGTCGCGCTGGTCGACGGCCAGCCGAAGCTGCTGAACCTGAAGGAAATCCTGCAGTGCTTCCTGTCGCACCGACGCGAAGTGCTGACGCGCCGCACGATCTACGAACTGCGCAAGGCCCGCGAACGCGGCCACGTGCTCGAAGGTCTCGCGGTCGCGCTCGCGAACATCGACGAGTTCATCGCGATCATCAAGGCCGCGCCGACGCCGCCGATCGCGAAGCAGGAACTGATGGCGAAGCCGTGGGATTCGTCGCTCGTGCGCGACATGCTCACGCGCGCCGAGACCGAGAACGCGTCGGCGGGCGGCCGCTCCGCGTATCGTCCGGAAGGCCTGAACCCCGCGTTCGGGATGCAGACCGACGGGCTGTACCGTCTGTCCGACACGCAGGCGCAGGAAATCCTGCAGATGCGTCTGCAACGCCTGACCGGTCTCGAGCAGGACAAGATCATCGGCGAGTACCGCGAAGTGATGGCACAGATCGCCGACCTGCTGGACATCCTCGCGCGCCCCGAGCGGATCACGACGATGATCGGCGACGAGCTGACGTCGGTGAAGGCCGAATTCGGCGACGCACGCCGCTCGCGGATCGAGCTGAACGCGACCGAGCTGAATACGGAAGACCTGATCACGCCGCAGGACATGGTCGTCACGATGTCGCACGCGGGCTACGTGAAGTCGCAGCCGCTGTCCGAGTATCGCGCGCAGAAGCGCGGCGGTCGCGGCAAGCAGGCGACGCAGATGAAGGAAGACGACTGGATCGAGACGCTGTTCATCGCGAACACGCACGATTACATCCTGTGCTTCTCGAACCGCGGCCGCGTGTACTGGGTCAAGGTCTATGAAGTGCCGCAGGGCTCGCGCAACTCGCGCGGCCGCCCGATCGTGAACATGTTCCCGCTGCAGGACGGCGAGAAGATCAACGTCGTGCTGCCCGTCAAGGAATTTTCGGCCGACAAGTTCGTGTTCATGGCGACGTCGCTCGGCACCGTGAAGAAGACGCCGCTCGAGGCATTCAGCCGCCCGATGAAGAAGGGCATCATCGCGGTCGGCCTCGACGAGGGCGACTACCTGATCGGTGCGTCGATCACCGACGGCGCGCACGACGTGATGCTGTTCTCCGACTCCGGTAAGGCCGTGCGCTTCGACGAGAACGACGTGCGCCCGATGGGTCGCGAGGCGCGCGGCGTGCGCGGCATGCAGCTCGAGGACGGGCAGCAGGTCATCGCGCTGCTGGTCGCCGGCAGCGAGGAGCAGACCGTGCTCACCGCGACCGAGAACGGCTACGGCAAGCGCACGCCGATCGCCGAGTACACGCGTCACGGCCGCGGCACGAAGGGGATGATCGCGATCCAGACGTCCGAGCGCAACGGCAAGGTCGTGGCCGCGACGCTCGTCGACGCCGAGGATCAGATCATGCTGATCACGACCGCCGGCGTGTTGATTCGTACCCGCGTTTCCGAGATACGCGAGATGGGGCGCGCTACGCAAGGTGTTACACTCATCAGTCTCGATGAGGGTACCAAGCTCTCCGGCCTGCAGCAGGTCGCGGAAGCCGAAGAGGGCGAAGGCGAGGCCGACGAGGCGTCGGACGGCGAAGCCTGAATAACGGATGAGACTCGAGCCGCCGCGGGCGCCACGCCACGCGCCGCGGTCGGCGAGCAACCATTCATATTTCCAAAAGGGAGTGATGATGCAAAAGCAATTCAAGCAACTGGTTCTGCTGGCTGCACTGGTGCCGACGTTCGCGATGGCGCAAGCGCTGTCGAATTCCGCACCGGCTGCGACCGCGGCAGCTGCGCCGATCGACGCCGACAAGAAGGCTGCGATCAAGGATCTGCTCGACGCGATCGACGCGCCGAAGCTCGTGTCGGCTATCGGCAACAGCGCCGAGATGCAGGCAAAGCAGCTCGTGCCGGCGATCCTGTCGGACGCGCTGTCGGAAAACAAGTCGCTGAACGACAAGCAGAAGCAGGCGGCCGTGCCGTCGCTGCAGAAGAACGCGGTGCCGAAGCTGGTTGACGGCGCAGGCAAGGTGTTCGGCACGCAGCAGTTCCAGAGCGACGCGATGTCGGCTCAGTACGACGCCTACGCGAAGTACTACAGCACGTCGGAGATCAAGGATCTGACGACGTTCTACAAGAGCCCGACGGGCCGCAAGTTCATCCAGGTTCAGGATCAGGTCGGTCGCGACGTGGTCAACGGCCTGATGCAGAAGTACATGCCGCAAGCGATCCAGGCGACGCGCGCGCAGGCTGACAAGGAAGTCGCGGCAGTCAAGCCGGGCAAGTAAGCCGTCCGGGCACGCCGTCCGGCCGTTCGGCCGGGTTTGGCGGGAGCCTGATGACAGTGCGATAATGGCCGTTTGCGCGCGAGCGCAAGCGGCCATTCCTTTTCTGGCGCGGTTCTTACTGCCGGCGACAAGCCGGTCGCGTCCCTCCCGAGGTTTTCACGATGCGCGTCTTTAATTTCTCCGCCGGTCCTGCGGCGCTGCCCGAGGAAGTGCTGCGGCAGGCCGCCGACGAAATGCTCGACTGGCACGGCAGCGGCATGAGCGTGATGGAGATGAGCCATCGCGGCAAGGAATTCATGTCGATCCACGAGGCGGCGCTGGCCGACCTGCGCGAGCTGCTCGATGTACCGGCCAGCCACCGCATCCTGTTCCTGCAGGGCGGCGGAATTGCCGAGAACGCGATCGTGCCGATGAACCTGCTCGGTTCGCGCAAGACCGCCGACTTCGTCGTGACGGGCTCGTGGTCGCAGAAATCGTTCAACGAAGCGAAGAAATACGGCACGCCGCATCTGGCCGCATCGGGCAAGACGGCGGACGGTTTCACGCGCGCGCCCGCCCGCGCCGAGTGGCAATTGTCGGACGATCCGGCGTACGTGCATCTGTGCACGAACGAGACGATCGACGGCGTCGAGACATTCGAGATCCCCGACCTCGGCGACGTGCCGCTCGTCGCGGATGTGTCGTCGCACATCCTGTCGCGCCCGATGGACGTCGCGAAGTACGGCGTGCTGTTCGGCGGCGCGCAGAAGAACATCGGGATGGCCGGCGTGACGGTCGTGATCGTTCGCGAGGATCTGCTCGATCGCGCACTGTCGATCTGCCCGTCCGCATTCGAATGGAAGACCGTCGCCACGAACAACTCGCTGTACAACACGCCGCCCACCTATGCGATCTACATCGCGGGCCTCGTGTTCCAGTGGCTGAAGCGGCAGGGTGGCCTCGAGGCAATCGAGGCCCGCAATATCGAGAAGGCGAAGCTGCTCTACGACACGATCGATGCGAGCGGCTTCTACCTGAACAAGGTCGAGCCCACGGTGCGTTCGCGAATGAACGTGCCCTTTTTCCTGGCCGACGAAACGCGCAATGAAGACTTCCTTGCCGGCGCAAAGGCGCGCGGGCTGCTGCAGCTGAAGGGCCACAAGTCCGTCGGCGGCATGCGGGCGTCGATCTACAACGCGGTGCCGCTCGAGGGCGTGAAGGCGCTCGTCGAGTACATGAAGGACTTCGAACAGCGCGGCGCCTGAGCGCGACGCTGTTCAAACAGCACGGCAACTACGCATGGACGACGAACTGAATTCCCGCCTGAAACCGCTGCGCGACCGCATCGATGCGATCGACGCGCAGCTGATCGCGCTCCTCAACCAGCGCGCCGCGGTGGCGCTCGAGGTAGGTGAGGTCAAGAAGCATTTCAACGCGCCGGTGTTTCGGCCGGAGCGCGAGCTGCAGGTGATCGCACGCCTGCAGGACATGAGCGCGGGGCCGCTCGCGGGCGAGCACATCAGCGCCATCTGGCGCGAGATCATGGCCGCGAGCCGCGCGCTCGAGCAGACGATCCACGTCGCATTCCTCGGGCCGGTCGGCACGTACAGCGAACAGGCGATGTTCGAGTATTTCGGCCAATCGATTGAAGGGCTGCCGTGTCCGTCGATCGACGAGGTGTTCCGCTCGGTCGAGGCCGGCGCGTCCGCATTCGGCATCGCGCCCGTCGAGAATTCGACCGAAGGCGCGGTGTCGCGCACGCTCGACCTGCTGCTGCAAACTCAGTTGCTGATCAGCGGCGAGCTCGCGCTGCCGATCCATCACAACCTGCTCACGCAGAGCGGCACGCTCGACGGCGTGACGCGCGTCTGCGCACATGCGCAGGCGCTCGCGCAATGCCAGCAATGGCTTGCCGCGAACGCGCCGCAGCTCGAGCGGCAAGCAGTGTCGAGCAACGCGGAGGCCGCGCGTCTCGCAGCGGCCGATCCGAGCGTCGCGGCAATCGCGGGCGATCGCGCGGCCGCGCACTACGGGTTGCAGATCGCGTTCTCGCTGATCCAGGACGATCCGCACAACCGCACGCGCTTCGTGATCGTCGGCAAGGAGCCGGCCGGGCAGAGCGGTCATGACCAGACGTCGCTGATCGTGTCGGTGAAGAACGAGCCAGGCGCCGTGTTCAAGCTGCTCGAACCGCTCGCGCGGCACGGTGTGTCGATGACGCGCTTCGAGTCGCGTCCGGCGCGCGTCGGCACGTGGGAGTATTACTTCTACATCGACATCGAAGGGCACCGGGACGAGGCGGCGGTGGCCGCCGCGCTCGCGGAGCTCGGCCAGAAGGCCGCGTTCCTGAAGATACTCGGTTCGTATCCGCGCGCGCGCTGACGCGCGGCGGCCCGTCACCTGCACCGCACGGGCGGTGCAGTGCAGCGGGCAGGGCAGGCCGGGCGGCACTGCCGAAGGCGGGCTCGGGCAGTATCCGGTGCAGGGCGCGCCGGGTGCGGGCCCGTTGCCCGGGATCTGGACTTCCATGCGCGGGGCGTCGTTCCGCGCGCGTCACTTGGCTCTTGTCGTGTCAGGCTTTGCATTCAACAAACTGGTCATTTTCGGCGTCGGCCTGATCGGCGGATCGCTGGCGCGCGCACTGCGCGAGCACGCGCCCGGCGGCGCGGGTGAAGTCGTCGGCGTCGGCCGTTCGCGTGCGTCGGTCGAACGCGCGCTGGCACTCGGCGTGATCGACCGCGCGGCGGCGCTCGATGACGACGCGCAACTGCGCGACGCACTCGCTGGCGCCGATCTGGTGCTGCTGGCCGCCCCCGTCGCGCAAACGGGCCCGTTGCTCGCGCGCATCGCGCCGTGGCTCGACGCCGCGACGATCGTCACCGACGCGGGCAGCACCAAGTCCGATGTCGTCGCGGCCGCGCGCGCGGCGCTCGGTGCGCGGATTGCGCAGTTCGTGCCGGGGCATCCGATCGCCGGGCGCGAGTCGAGCGGCGTCGAAGCCGCGCTGCCCGATCTGTACGTCGGCCGCAACGTCGTGCTGTGCCCGCTGCCGGAGAACGCGCCCGCATCGGTCGCGCGGATCGACGCGATGTGGCGGGCGACCGGCGCCGACGTGCGCACGATGAGTACCGAGCAACACGATCGCGTGTTCGCGTCGATCAGTCATCTGCCGCACGTGCTGTCGTTCGCGCTCGTCGAGCAGATTCTCGGCGAGGTGGATGCCGAACTGAAATTCTCGTACGCGGCGGGCGGCTTCCGCGACTTCACGCGGATCGCGGCGTCGAGTCCGGAAATGTGGCGCGACGTGTGCGTCGCGAATCGCGCGGCGCTGCTCGACGAGCTCGACGGCTACACGCGCGTGCTCGCACGGCTGCGTGCTGCGATCGACGCCGGTGACGGCGCGGCACTCGAAGCCGTGTTCACGCGCTCGCGCGCCGCACGCAAGGCATGGCAGGAGCGCGGTGCGCAGCCCGCTGCCGAACCGGTCAAGAAATAACAAGGACGATTCCCATGGACTATCTCGATCTCGGCCCGTATTCCAGCGCTTCGGGCACCGTGCGCCTGCCCGGCTCGAAGAGCATCTCGAACCGCGTGCTGCTGCTCGCGGCGCTTGCCGAAGGCGACACGACGATCACCAATCTGCTGGATTCCGACGACACGCGCGTGATGCTCGATGCGCTCGGCAAGCTCGGCGTGAAGCTCGCGCGCGACGGCGACACCTGTGTCGTCACCGGCACGCGCGGCGCGTTCACCGCGAAGACTGCCGACCTGTTCCTCGGCAACGCGGGCACGGCGGTGCGACCGTTGACGGCGGCGCTCGCGATCAACGGCGGCGACTATCGCGTGCACGGCGTGCCGCGCATGCACGAGCGGCCGATCGGCGACCTCGTCGACGGCCTGCGCCAGATTGGCGCGCAAATCGACTACGAGCAGAACGAAGGCTTTCCGCCGCTGCGGATCAAGCCCGCTGCGATCGCGGTCGACGCGCCGATCCGCGTGCGCGGCGACGTGTCGAGCCAGTTCCTCACCGCGCTGCTGATGACGCTGCCGCTTGTGAAGGCGAAGGATGGCAGGACGGTCGTCGAAATCGACGGCGAGCTGATCTCGAAGCCGTACATCGACATCACGATCCGGCTGATGGAGCGCTTCGGCGTGACCGTCGAGCGCGACGGCTGGCAGCGCTTCGTCGTGCCGGCCGGCGTCCGCTACCGGTCGCCGGGGCGCATCATGGTCGAGGGCGATGCGTCGTCGGCATCGTATTTCCTCGCGGCCGGCGCGCTCGGCGGCGGTCCGCTGCGCGTCGAGGGCGTGGGGCGCGCGAGCATCCAGGGCGACGTCGGCTTCGCGAATGCGCTGATGCAGATGGGGGCGAACGTGTCGATGGGCGACGACTGGATCGAGGTGCGCGGCATCGGCCACGACCACGGCAAGCTCGATCCGATCGACATGGACTTCAACCTGATTCCCGACGCGGCGATGACCATCGCGGTCGCGGCGCTGTTCGCGAGCGGCACGAGCACGCTGCGCAACATCGCGAGCTGGCGCGTGAAGGAAACCGACCGCATCGCGGCGATGGCGACCGAGCTGCGCAAGGTCGGCGCGATCGTCGAGGAAGGTGCCGACTATCTGGTCGTCACGCCGCCGCAACGGCTCACGCCGAATGCCGCAATCGACACGTACGACGATCACCGCATGGCGATGTGCTTCTCGCTCGTCAGCCTGGGCGGCGTGCCCGTGCGGATCAACGATCCGAAGTGCGTCGGCAAGACGTTCCCCGACTATTTCGACCGCTTCGCCGCGCTCGCCAAAGCCTGACCCGACTCACCCGATGAAATCCACCCGACCCTTTCACCCGACCCCCGTCATCACGATCGACGGCCCGACTGCTTCCGGCAAGGGGACCGTCGCGGCGCTCGTCGCCGCGCATCTCGGCTTCCACTTGCTCGACAGCGGCGCGCTGTACCGTCTCGCGGCGCTCGCGAGCGTGCGCTACGGCATCGCGGCGGAAGACATCGATGCGCTCGTGAAGCTGATCGACGATCTTCACATCACGTTCCGCGAGGGCTGCGCGCAGCTCGACGGCGTCGACGTGTCGAACGACATCCGCGCCGAAGCGGTCGGCAACCGCGCGTCGGCGATTGCCGTGCATGGCCCGGTGCGCTCCGCGCTCGTCGCGCGCCAGCGCGCGTTCCGCAAGACGCCGGGCCTCGTCGCCGACGGGCGCGACATGGGCACCGTGATCTTCCCGGACGCCGTGCTGAAGGTGTTCCTGACGGCCAGCGCCGAGGCACGCGCGACCAGACGGCATAAGCAATTGATGCAAAAAGGTTTTTCTGCTAATATAGATGACTTGCTCCGGGATCTTCGTGAACGTGACGCGCGCGACAGCAATCGCGCAGCGGCGCCGCTGAAGCCCGCGGCAGATGCCGAGCTGCTCGATACGTCGGCGCTTTCGGTCGATGAAGCCGTCGACCAGGTGCTGCAGTGGTACCGGGCGCTTGGCCAGCCCGCCTGAGAAGGCGGGTGGTTGTAGGTGCTTCGCGCTCGAGTGCGAAGCGTGTTTCGAACCCTTAACCCCGTGTGGATTTCGATCTGGCCCTTTCAGCCTGCCATTTCGGCCGGCGTGGCACAGCGATCCATGCACAATCAGATTTTTATGTCCGACCTGCAAACCTCCACCCCGAATACCGAATCCTTTGCGGCTCTGTTCGAAGAGTCGCTGACCCGTCAAGACATGCGCGCCGGCGAAGTGATTTCCGCCGAAGTCGTGCGCGTCGACCACAACTTCGTGGTCGTCAATGCAGGCCTGAAGTCCGAGGCTTACATTCCGATCGAGGAATTCCTGAACGATCAGGGCGAGGTTGAGGTGCAGTCGGGCGATTTCGTGTCCGTCGCGATCGACGCACTCGAAAACGGCTACGGCGACACGATCCTGTCGCGCGACAAGGCGAAGCGCCTTGCATCGTGGCTGTCGCTGGAAAAGGCCCTCGACAACAACGAACTCGTCACCGGCACGATCACCGGCAAGGTGAAGGGCGGCATGACTGTGATGGTCAACGGCATCCGCGCGTTCCTGCCGGGTTCGCTGGTCGACACGCGTCCGGTCAAGGACACGACCCCGTACGAAGGCAAGACGCTCGAGTTCCGCGTGATCAAGCTCGATCGCAAGCGTAACAACGTCGTGCTGTCGCGTCGTGCCGTGATCGAAGCGACGCAGGGCGAAGAGCGCGCGAAGCTGCTCGAGACGCTGAAGGAAGGCGCGATCGTCAACGGCGTGGTCAAGAACATCACCGACTACGGCGCGTTCGTCGACCTCGGCGGCATCGACGGCCTGCTGCACATCACCGACATCGCATGGCGTCGTGTGCGTCACCCGAGCGAAGTCCTGTCGGTTGGCCAGGAAGTCACCGCGAAGATCCTCAAGTTCGACCAAGAGAAGAACCGCGTCTCGCTGGGCATCAAGCAACTGGGCGACGATCCGTGGGAAGGCATCTCGCGCCGTTACCCGTCGGGCACGCGCCTGTTCGGCAAGGTCACGAACATCACCGACTACGGCGCATTCGTCGAAGTGGAATCGGGCATCGAAGGCCTTGTCCACGTGTCGGAAATGGACTGGACCAACAAGAACGTTGCTCCGTCGAAGGTTGTCCAGCTGGGCGACGAAGTCGAAGTCATGGTCCTCGAGATCGACGAAGACCGTCGTCGTATCAGCCTCGGCATGAAGCAGTGCAAGCCGAATCCGTGGGATGACTTCAGCCGCAACTTCAAGAAGGGCGACAAGATCACGGGCGCAATCAAGTCGATCACCGACTTCGGCGTGTTCATCGGTCTGCCGGGCGGCATCGACGGCCTGGTCCACCTGTCGGACCTGTCGTGGAGCGAAGCCGGCGAAGAAGCCGTTCGCAAGTACAAGAAGGGCGACGAAGTCGAAGCAATCGTGCTGGGCATCGACGTCGAGAAGGAGCGTATTTCGCTCGGCATCAAGCAGCTCGAAGGCGACCCGTTCAGCAACTACGTTGCAATGAACGACAAGGGCTCGCTCGTCGACGGTGTGGTGAAGTCGGTCGATGCGAAGGGCGCTGTCATTACGCTGACGGGCGACATCGAAGGCTACCTGCGCGCATCGGAAATCTCGCAGGATCGCGTCGAAGACGCACGCAACGTGCTGAAGGAAGGCGACAAGGTCAACGCGATGGTGATCAACATCGATCGCAAGTCGCGTGGCATCAACCTGTCGATCAAGGCGAAGGATTCGGCTGAACAACAGGAAGCGATCCGCGGCCTGCAGTCCGATTCGAGCGCTGCCGCGACCGGTACGACCAACCTCGGCGCGCTGCTGAAGGCGAAGCTCGACGGCCAGAACCAGTAAGCCTCACGAGGTCTGCTGAAGTATGACCAAATCCGAGTTGGTCGCGCAGCTGGCACTGCGATTTCCGCAACTTGTCCTCAAGGATGCGGATTTCGCGGTGAAAACGATGCTCGATGCGATGTCCGACGCCCTGTCGAAAGGGCATCGCATCGAAATTCGGGGTTTCGGCAGCTTCGGCCTCAACCGTCGCCCGGCGCGCGTCGGACGCAACCCGAAGTCGGGGGAGAAAGTGCAGGTGCCCGAGAAGTTCGTGCCTCACTTCAAGCCCGGCAAGGAATTGCGCGAACGCGTCGACGGCCGCGCCGGCGAGCCACTGAAAGCTGATGATCCGGACGACGAGCGTTGAGCGTCGTTCGGCTTGCCCGGAATCTGTCCGGCAAAGGCTGAAGAAAAAGCGCCCCTAGCGGGCGCTTTTTTCGTTTTCGGCGGCCGCGTGGCAACGCGCATCCGCAGGATGTGCGGTGACGCGGAAACGCTTCCTTTACAATACGGGTCGATTCGGCGTCGCGAAGGGGAGTCGCGCGTCACGGCAAACCTCAACAAAGAGAGGGCTACATGAAGTTTATCGTCTGGCTGATCCGGGTATTGGTGTTCGTGCTGCTGCTGGTGCTCGCACTGGCCAATACGCAAACCGCGACGCTGAATTTCCTTGCCGGCTACGCATGGCAAGCGCCGCTGATCCTGATCGGCCTCGCGTTCTTCGTCGTGGGGCTGCTGGCCGGCCTGCTGTCCGCGCTGCCGGCGATCTTCCGTCTGCGCCTCGAGAACGGGCGCCTGAAGCGCGACTTGCGCGCGGCGCGCGAAACCCCGGTCGTCGTCGATCAGCCGCCGATGCCGCCCGTCATTTAATACCGGACGCCGCGCGACTCTCGCGCGGTTTTCGTCTCTGCTTCGATATTTCGCATGGATCTGGATTTCTGGTGGTTGCTCGCAATTCCGGTGGCGTTCGCGCTCGGCTGGGCGGCGTCACGCTATGACCTGAAGAACCTCCTGTCGGAGAGCGCCAACCTGCCGCGATCGTATTTCCGCGGCCTGAACTTTCTGTTGAACGAACAACCGGACAAGGCGATCGACGCGTTCATCGAGGTCGCGAAGCTCGACCCCGAGACGGTCGAACTGCACTTCGCGCTCGGCAACCTGTTTCGCCGCCGCGGTGAAACGGACCGGGCGATCCGCGTGCACCAGAATCTGCTGAGTCGCACGGACCTGCCGGTGAACGAGCGCGACCACGCGCTGTATGAACTCGGTCAGGATTTTCTGAAAGCCGGCCTGCTCGATCGTGCCGAAGAGGCCTTCCACCGCCTCGCCGACGGCGACTACGCGTTGGGTGCGCAGCGGGCACTGCTGACGATCTACGAGATCGAGAAGGACTGGAACAAGTCGATCGATACCGCGAAGCGTATCGAGTCGATGAGCGACAAGCCGCTCGCTACCGAAATCGCGCAGTTCCACTGCGAACTCGCGCAGGACGCGCTTCAGCGCAAGAACGCCGCGGCAGCGGCCGAACAACTGAAGCTCGCGCTCGCCGCGAACCCCCAGAACGTGCGCGCGACGATATTGTCAGGCGATGCCGCGGCGGCGGCGGGGGATCACGCGGCCGCAATCGAGCACTGGAAGCGCGTCGAAGCGCAGAACCCGGCTTATCTGCCGCTCGTCGCCGACAAGCTGATGAAGGCCTATGTCGCGCTCGAGAAGCCGGTCGACGGCGCCGAGCTGCTGATGGGCTATGTCGAGCGTTATCCGTCGAACGACCTGCTCGAAATCGCATATCAGCACATCGCCGGGTTGCGCGGCCAGGAGGCCGCGCATACGCTCGCACGCACGCAGATGGAGAAGTCGCCGAACCTGTCCGGCATGCTGCACCTGCTCGACGCGCAGATCGCGGCCGCCGACGAGCCGCGCCGTAAGGAACTTGAAATGATGCGCGCGCTGATCAAGCAGCGCACCAAAAATCTGCCACGCTATACGTGCCAGAATTGCGGTTTCCGGGCACGGCTTTTCTACTGGCAGTGCCCCGGATGCAGCGGCTGGGAAACCTATGCGCCGCGCCGCGTCGAACCTGCGATGCCGGGCTGATCCCGGCGTGCGGCGCCGACGCGCTGCGGTTGCCGCCGGGTCCGGCCCGGCGGCCAAGTTAGTCAATTACCGGGACGTACCGGAACATCTATGAAAATCACCATCATCGGCACCGGCTATGTCGGTCTTGTCACGGGCTCCTGTCTCGCCGAGATCGGCCACGACGTCTTTTGCCTGGATGTCGATCCGCGCAAGATCGATATCCTGAACAATGGCGGGATGCCGATTCACGAACCGGGCCTGCTGGACATCATTGCGCGCAACCGCGCGGCGGGACGCCTGCGCTTCTCGACCGACATCGCGGCGAGCGTCGCGCACGGCGAGATCCAGTTCATCGCGGTCGGCACGCCGCCCGACGAGGACGGGTCGGCCGACCTGCAATACGTGCTCGAGGCCGCGCGCAACATCGGCCGTCACATGACGGGTTTCAAGGTGATCGTCGACAAGTCGACGGTGCCGGTCGGCACCGCGCAGCGCGTGCGTGCGGTGGTCGACGAGGCGCTCGGCGCCCGCGGGCTCGCGGGCAGCGTCGCGCACCGGTTCTCGGTTGTATCGAATCCGGAATTCCTGAAGGAAGGCGCGGCAGTCGAGGACTTCATGCGCCCGGACCGAATCATCATCGGCGTCGACGACGACGAGACGGGCACCGTGGCGCGCGAGAAGATGAAGAAGCTGTATGCGCCGTTCAACCGCAATCACGAGCGCACGATCTACATGGACGTGCGTTCGGCGGAATTCGCCAAGTATGCGGCGAATGCGATGCTCGCGACGCGCATCTCGTTCATGAACGAGATGTCGAATCTCGCCGACAAAGTCGGCGCCGACATCGAAGCCGTGCGCCGCGGGATCGGCTCGGATCCGCGCATCGGCTATCACTTCCTGTACGCGGGCGTCGGTTACGGCGGCTCGTGCTTCCCGAAGGACGTGCAGGCCCTGATCCGCACCGCGGGCGAAAACGGCCAGCCGCTGCGCATCCTGGAGGCCGTCGAAGCCGCCAACTCCGCGCAGAAGGATGTGCTGATCGGCAAGATCGAGCAGCGCTTCGGCGCGGACCTGACCGGCCGCGAATTCGCGGTCTGGGGCCTCGCGTTCAAGCCGAATACCGACGACATGCGCGAGGCGCCGAGCCGCAGGCTGATCGCCGCGCTGCTCGAGCGTGGCGCGACCGTGCGCGCGTACGATCCGGTCGCGATCGAGGAAGCGCGCCGTGTGTTCGCGCTCGATCTTGGCGAGGCTGCCGACGCACTTGCACGCCTCCATTTCGTCGATACCCAGGACGCAGCCGTGACCGCCGCGGATGCGCTCGTGATCGTCACCGAGTGGAAGGAATTCAGGAGCCCGGATTTCGCGCGCCTGAAGGCCGAGCTGAAGGCGCCGGTGATCTTCGACGGGCGCAACCTGTACGAGCCGGACGCGATGGCCGAACTTGGCATCGACTACCATGCGATCGGGCGTCCGCATGTCGCTCCCCAGTCCCTCTCCCGTGGATGAACGCACGATGACTACCCTTCGAGAAGTGGTGCCGGTACCGCGTGCGCAGCTCGCGGGTTCGCGCGTGCTCGTCGTCGGGGACGTGATGCTCGACCGCTACTGGTTCGGCCACGTCGACCGCATTTCGCCGGAAGCGCCGGTTCCCGTCGTGCTTGTGCAGCGTCAGGAGGAGCGCCTGGGCGGCGCGGCCAACGTCGCGCGCAACGCCGTGACGCTCGGCGGTCAGGCCGGGCTGCTGTGCGTGGTCGGCTGCGACGAACCGGGCGAGCGGATTGTCGAGTTGCTCGACAGCAGCGGCGTGACGCCTCATCTCGAGCGTGATGCGTCGCTGCCGACGACGATCAAGCTGCGCGTGCTCGCGCGTCAGCAGCAATTGTTGCGGGTCGATTTCGAGGCGATGCCGAAGCACGAGGTGCTGCTCGCGGGGCTCGCGCGTTTCGATGTACTGCTGCCGCAGCACGACGTCGTGCTGATGTCGGATTACGCGAAAGGCGGCCTGACGCACGTGACGACGATGATCGACAAGGCCCGCGCGGCCGGCAAGCCGGTGCTCGTCGATCCGAAGGGCGGCGACTGGGCGCGCTATCGCGGCGCATCGCTGATTACGCCGAACCGCGCCGAGTTGCGCGAAGTCGTCGGTCAGTGGCAATCGGAAGACGACCTGCGCGCGCGTGTCGCCAGGCTGCGTGCGGATCTCGATCTCGACGCGCTGCTGCTCACGCGTTCGGAAGAGGGGATGACGCTTTTTTCCGCAACCGGCGAACTGCATGCGCCGGCGCTTGCGCGCGAGGTGTATGACGTGTCCGGCGCGGGCGATACCGTGATCGCGACGGTCGCGACGATGCTCGGTGCCGGCGTGCCGCTCGTCGATGCCGTCGTGCTCGCGAACCGCGCGGCAGGCATCGTGGTCGGCAAGCTCGGTACTGCCACGGTAGACTACGACGAACTGTTTCACTGAGCGCATTCGGCGGCGCGCCGCACGGATGTCTCGTAATTTTTCAGGCAGAACGGTCATGACCATCATCGTCACCGGCGCAGCCGGTTTTATCGGTGCGAACATCGTCAAGGCGCTTAACGAGCGCGGCGAGTCGCGCATCATCGCGGTCGACAATCTGACGCGCGCGGACAAGTTCCGCAACCTCGTCGATTGCGAGATCGACGACTATCTCGACAAGACGGAATTCGTCGAGCGCTTCACGCGCGGCGATTTCGGCAAGGTACGCGCGGTGTTCCACGAAGGCGCCTGTTCGGACACGATGGAAACCGACGGCCGCTACATGATGGACAACAACTTCCGCTACAGCCGCGCGGTGCTCGATGCGTGCCTCGCGCAGGGCGCGCAGTTCCTTTACGCGTCGTCGGCCGCGACCTACGGCGGCTCGACGCGGTTCGTCGAGGAGCGCGAGGTCGAGGCGCCGCTGAACGTCTACGGCTATTCGAAGTTCCTGTTCGACCAGGTAATCCGCCGCGTGCTGCCGGGCGCGAAGAGCCAGATCGCCGGGTTCCGCTACTTCAACGTGTACGGCCCGCGCGAGACGCACAAGGGCCGCATGGCATCGGTCGCGTTCCACAACTTCAACCAGTTCCGCGCGGAAGGCAAGGTCAAGCTGTTCGGCGAGTACAACGGTTATGCGCCGGGCGAGCAGACGCGCGACTTCGTGTCGGTCGAGGACGTCGCGAAAGTGAACCTGTTCTTCTTCGATCATCCGGAGAAGTCGGGCATCTTCAACCTCGGCACCGGCCGTGCACAACCGTTCAACGACGTCGCATCGACGGTCGTGAACACGTTGCGCGCGCTCGACAACCTGCCGCCGCTGACGCTCGCGCAGCAGGTCGAGCAAGGGCTGATCGAATACGTGGCGTTCCCCGACGCGCTGCGCGGCAAGTACCAGTGCTTCACGCAGGCGGACCAGACGAAGCTGCGTGGTGCCGGCTACGATGCGCCGTTCCTGACGGTGCAGGAAGGTGTCGACCGCTACGTGCGTTGGCTGTCCGGCCAGGTTTAAACGCACGCGCTGCATCGCTAGACTGGGTCTCACGGTCGGCAGTCGCCGATCGTTTTCATCGGAGATCCAGCACATGATCAAAAAATGGTTTGCCGCGGTCGCGATGCTCGGCGCGATCGCATCGGCATGGGCGGCCGTCGACGTCAACACCGCGAACGAGGATGCACTCGTCGGCATCAAGGGCATCGGTCCCGCGCGGGCAAAGGCGATTCTCGATGAGCGCGGCGCACACGGCCCGTTCAGGAATGCAGAAGATCTCGCGTCGCGCGTGAAAGGCATGGGCGGCCATACGGTCGAACGCCTTCAGCAGGAAGGGTTGACGATCGGCGCGGCCGGTTCGGTGGCGATGGCCCCGGCCCCGGCCGCGGGCAAGCCCGCCGCGGCGAAACCTGCCGCGGCGCCCGCCCGCACCGCGCAGAAGTAACGCACACCATACGAAAGGCTCCTTCAGTCGCCGTCTTGCGACGGCTTCCCGCGGCATGCCGCGGGTTTTTTGCGTCATGCGTCATGCCGCGTGCGGCAGACCTGTTCCATCGTCGCGATGGGGTTGCCGGCGCGCGCCCCCGCGCTGGTTTACAATCGATTGATTGATCGGCCTCGCACTCACGGTATCTCCATGGCTTACAAAACTATCGAAGACACGATCGGCAACACGCCGCTCGTGCAACTGGTCCGCCTGCCGGACGACGAGATTCGCGCACGCAACAACGTGGTGCTCGCAAAGCTGGAAGGCAACAATCCGGCGGGTTCCGTGAAGGATCGTCCGGCGCTGTCGATGATCAGCAAGGCCGAGGCGCGCGGTCGCATCAAGCCGGGCGATACGCTGATCGAGGCGACGAGCGGCAACACGGGCATCGCGCTCGCGATGGCCGCGGCGATCCGGGGCTACAAGATGGTGCTGGTCATGCCCGAGGACCTGTCGGTCGAGCGCCGCCAGAGCATGGCTGCTTACGGCGCCGAAATCATCCTGACGCCGGTAAAGGGCGGGATGGAACTGGCGCGCGACCTCGCGGAGCAGATGCAGCGCGAAGGCAAGGGCGTGATCCTCGATCAGTTCGGGAACCCCGACAATCCGGTCGCGCACTACGAAGGAACGGGTCCGGAGATCTGGCGCGACACCGAAGGGCGCATCACGCACTTCGTGTCGGCGATGGGCACGACGGGCACGATCATGGGCACGTCGCGCTATCTGAAGGAACAGAATCCGGCGATCGAGATCGTCGGCGCGCAGCCGGAAGACGGGTCGCGCATTCCGGGCATTCGCAAATGGCCGGAAGCCTACATGCCGACGATCTTCGATCGCAGCCGCGTCGATCGCGTCGAGAGCGTGAGCCAGGCCGCGTCGGAAACGATGACGCGCCGGCTCGCGGCCGTCGAGGGCATCTTTGCCGGCATTTCGTCGGGCGGCGCGTGCGAAGTCGCGATGCGCATCGCCCGCCAGGTCGAGAACGCGACGATCGTGTTCATTGTCTGCGACCGCGGCGACCGCTATCTGTCGACCGGGGTATTTCCTGCCTGAGCCGATCGGCATCCGCAGCGTCAAGCGATAAAAAAACGCCGCATCAGCGGCGTTTTTTCTTTGCGCGGGCCGTGCTTACTGCGCCGGCGTCTCCGTATCCGCGGCAGGCAGCGGCAGCGCGCCGCTCGCTTCCATCTGCGCCTTCACGGCTTCGCCGAGCTGGTACACGGTGAGCGCATAGAAGAAGCTGCGGTTGTAGCGCGTTAGCACGTAGAAATTCTTCAGGCCGAGCATGTATTCGGTCGCGCGTCCCGGCGACGGCAGGTCGACCACGGTGACCGGCGTGCCGGCTTCGGTCGTGATGTTGACCGTCGGCTCGTTGAGGGTCATGCCGGCCCGCAGCAGTTGCGACAGCGCCCAGTGCGGCTCGGGCTGACCGTCCGCGGCAGCCTGCGCGATGCCGAGGCTGCCCGTGTCGGGCGTGATGCGCCAGACCACCGGGCGATCGGTCTCCCAGCCATGCTGCTTCAGGTAGTTCGCGACGCTGCCGATCGCATCGGCAGGACTGCTGCGCAGATCGACGTGGCCGCCGTCGTAGTCGACCGCATACTGGCGGATGCTGCTCGGCAGGAACTGCGGGATGCCGATCGCGCCCGTGTACGAGCCGAGCACGGTGGTCGGGTCGAGCTGGTTGTCGCGGGTCCAGACCAGGAAGTCCTCGAGGTTCTTGCGGAACGTTGCCTGGCGGCTGTCGCGATTCGGCGTGTCCGGATAGTCGAACGTGAGCGTCGTCAGCGTATCGAGCACCCGGAAGTTGCCCATGTAGCGGCCGTAGATCGTTTCGACACCGATGATGCCGACGATTACTTCGGGCGGCACGCCGAATTCCTCGGACGCGCGCTTCAGCGTCGCCTGGTTCGCCTTCCAGAATTTCACGCCCGCGTTGATGCGGATCGGCTCGATGAAGCGCGAACGATAGACGCTCCAGTTCTTCACCGAAGGCGTCGGCGCCGGCTTCACGAGCTTGACGGCGGTGGCCGAATAGCTGATGCGCGAGAACAGCGCATGCAGGCTCGCGGAATCGAAGCCGTTGCGGCTCACCATCTCGTCGATGAACGCATCGACCTTCGCATTGTTCGCGTAACGCTGCGGAACGATTTCCTCTTCGAAGGTCTGGCCTTGCGGCGCCGGCTGCTGCGGTTGCTCCTGCGCGACGCGCGTGCCGGAGGACTTCGCAGGCTGTGTCTGCGCGACGGCGGGCGCGGCGGCCAGCGCAGCGGCGACGGCAGCGGCAACGAGCGGAACGCGAACGCGCGACAGTGCGGAGAGAAGGGCGGCAGGCTTGCTGGAATTCATGTCGAAGCGGGCGGACAGGGCGATGGGGTTCGGCGCAGTATACCCGAGGCATCCCGCGTGCCGGGGCGAAGCAGCGCACCGTTGTGGTAAGTTAGCGGCGAATTCGCGGCAGACGATGGACATCATTGATGGAGACTCGTGGCGCACCTTGCGTCGCGGATGACACCTTATGGCAACCGCCTTCTATACGCACCCCGATTGCATGCTGCACGAGATGGGGGAATGGCATCCGGAATGCCCGGCCCGACTGTCGGCGATCCAGGATCAGCTGATCGCGAGCCGCATCGACGACCTGATCGTGCACGAAACCGCCCCGTTCGCGAGCGAGGTGGCGCTGGGCCGCGTGCATACGCAGGCCCATATCGACTACATCCGCAGCATGACGCCCGTCGACGGCTACGTCGAGATCGATCCCGACACGCTGATGAACCGCGACACGTGGCGTGCCGCATTGCGCGCGGCCGGCGCCGCGATCGCGGCGACCGACGCGGTGATCGAAGGCCGCTACGCGAATGCCTTCTGCAGCGTGCGGCCGCCCGGCCATCACGCGGAACCCGCGCGCGCGATGGGCTTCTGCTTCTTCAACAACGTGGCGATCGCCGCGCGGCATGCGCTCGACGTCCACGGTATCGAGCGCGTCGCGATCATCGATTTCGACGTGCATCACGGCAACGGCACCGAAGCCGCGTTCGCGAACGACGAGCGTGTGCTGATGTGCAGCTTCTTCCAGCATCCGCTGTACCCGTTCTCGGGCGCCGATCATCAGGCGCCGAACATGGTCAACCTGCCGATGCCGGCACGCAGCAACGGGATGGCGATCCGCGAAGCGGTCGACATGTTCTGGCTGCCGCGTCTCGACGCGTTCAAGCCGCAGATGCTGTTCGTGTCGGCCGGTTTCGATGCGCATCGCGAGGACGACATCGGCAACCTCGGTCTCGTCGAGGCCGATTTCGAATGGCTGACCGCGCAGGTCGTCGACGTCGCGCGCCGGCATGCGCAGGGCCGCATCGTGAGCTGTCTCGAGGGCGGCTACAACCTGTCCGCGCTCGGCCGCAGCGTCGTCGCGCACCTGCGCGTGCTGGCCGGCATTTGACCGGCAGCGCGCGTTCAGCGCGCCGGCACGCGCGCGTGAATCCACGCGATCAGCGCATCGATCACACGATCGCGCTCGAGATCGTTCATCGTCTCGTGGAGCCCGCCTTCGTATAGCGTCAGCGTGCGATCGGGCGAGCCGGCGTGGGCGCCGAATGCGCGGCTTCCGTCGGGCTCGGTCAGCTTGTCCTCGGTGCCGTGATAGACCAGCAAGGGCACGCGCAGTGCACCGCGACCGCGCTCGATGCGCGCCATCGCGTCGAGGATTTCGGCACCGGTGCGCGCCGGCACCGCGCCATGGTGCACGAGCGGATCGGCACGATTGGCCGCGACGACGGCCGGATCGCGCGACAGCAGCGCCGCATCGATCCTGATTGCGGGGAAGGTCGGCCATGCGCGGCTGATGAAGCGGCTCATCGTGAGCATCCAGCGGGGCACGTCGCGCCCCGGCGCGAGCGCCGGGCTCGACAGCACGAGACCGCGCAGCGCGTGGCCGCGGGCGGGCACGCGTTCGATCGCATACAGCGCCGCGACGGCGCCGCCCATGCTGTGCCCCATCAGGAAGAGCGGCGTATCGCCGCGGGCGGCTTCAGCAACGAGCGCATCCGCATCGTTCAGGTAATCGTCGAAACGCTCGACCCACGCGCGTTTGCCGGGCGACTGGCCGTGCCCGCGCAGATCGATCGCCAGCACGTCGATGTCGGCCGCGCTCAGTCGGGCCGCAAGCGCCGCGTAACGGCCCGCATGCTCGGCGAGGCCGTGCACCAGCGCGAGCGTCGCGCGCGGCGGCACCGTGCCGTCGCCGGCCGTCCAGCGGTACGACGCCAATTCGAGTCCGTCGGCGGTGCGCAGCCGGCCCGTGCGCGGAGCGGGCGGCGACGCCGGCTCCGCTGCCGCGGTGACGGGTGCGGCGGTCGGCGTGGTGATGGCGGTCATCTGGCGGGTCCCCTGTTCGTTGGCATTGGTGTTCCGGATCATAGTCGCCGCATTCCAGAGGCGGGCAGCAGCGCCCCTCTAATTTCGTCTGGTTATGAAAAGATCGAAATCGATTATTAAGGGGAATGAGGCGTTTGCGGTAAAATCGCCGGCTATTCCAGATGCATCGGCGGCCGACTGGCGGGCCTCGCCAGCCGGCCGCCGTTTTGTTTACATGATCGAATTACGCAATCTGTCTCAACGTTTCCCCGGCCCGACCGGCTGGGTCGACGCGTTGCACAACGTCAATCTGACGATCCCGCAGGGCGAGGTATTCGGCATCATCGGCCGAAGTGGCGCCGGCAAGAGCACGCTCGTGCGCACCATCAACCTGCTCACGCGGCCGACCGAGGGCAACGTCGTCGTCGGCGGACGCGATCTCACGCTGCTGCCGGCTGGCGCGCTGCGCGAAGCGCGCCGCGAAATCGGCATGATCTTCCAGCACTTCAACCTGCTGTCGTCACGCACGGTGTTCGACAACGTCGCGCTGCCGCTCGAGCTGGCGGGTGCAAGCCGCGCCGACATCGAGGCGGCCGTGCTGCCGCTGCTCGACCTCGTCGGGCTGTCCGCGCAGAAGGACCGCTATCCGGCCCAGATCAGCGGCGGCCAGAAGCAGCGCGTCGGCATCGCCCGCGCGCTCGCGAGCAACCCGAAGGTGCTGCTGTCGGACGAAGCGACGTCGGCGCTCGACCCCGAGACCACGCGCTCGATCCTCGATCTGCTGAAGCGCATCAACCGCGAACTCGGCCTGACGATCGTGCTGATCACCCACCAGATGGAAGTGATCAAGCAGGTGTGCGATCGCGTGGCGGTGCTCGACGCCGGCCGGGTGGTGGAAGAAGGCCGCGTGATCGACGTGTTCCTGCAGCCGCATCACGAAGTGACGCGCGCGCTGATCGGCGACGTGATCGCGCAGGAGCTGCCGCCGGCGCTGAAGGCACGGGTGGCCGAGCGGCTGAAGACGGGCAGCGGGCATTTGCTGCGGCTGGCGTTCACCGGCTCGGGTGTCGATCAGCCGATCCTGTCGGAGACGATCCGCCGGTACGAACTCGATTTCAACATCCTGCACGGCCAGATCGACGAGATCCAGGGGCAGGCGTTCGGGTCGCTCGCGGTGCTCGCGGGCGGCGAACCGGGCAAGGTCGGGCAGGCGCTCGCGTTCCTGCGCGAGCAAGGTGTGGTGGTAGAGGAGCTTTCGTATGTTGAGTGAGATGTTCGATATGTTCGTGCAGTCGTTCTGGGAGACGCTGATCATGGTCGGCATCTCGGGAGCGGTCGGCGCACTCGTCGGGCTGCCGCTCGGCGTGCTGCTGTATCTGACCGACCGCCAGGGCGTGCTGCAGAACCTCGGCTTGAACCGCGTGCTCGGCGGCATCGTGAATGCGGTGCGCTCGACGCCGTTCATCATCCTGCTCGTTGCCGTCATTCCGCTCACGCGGCTCGTCACGGGGTCGTCGATCGGCACGGCCGCGGCGGTCGTACCGCTGACGCTCGCGGCCGCGCCGTTCGTCGCGCGGCTGGCCGAGACCGCGCTGCGCGAAGTCGACCGTGGGCTGATCGAGGCCGCGCAGTCGATGGGCGCGACGACGTCGCAGATCGTATTCAAGGTGCTGCTGCCCGAATCGCTGCCGGGGATCGTGGCGGGCCTGACGATCACGTTCGTGTCGCTCGTCGGCTATTCGGCGATGGCCGGCGCGATCGGCGGCGGCGGGCTCGGCGATCTGGGGATCCGCTACGGCTATCAGCGCTATCTGCCGGAAGTGATGTGGACGGTCGTCGCGATCCTGATCGTGTTCGTGCAGATCGTGCAATCGTTCGGCGACTGGCTCGTGCGCCGGCTGAGCCACAAGTAACAACGACATTCAACCATTTGGGGGAGACGATGCAACGACGCTTCATGCTGAAGTTCGCGGCCGCACTCGGCGCGGCCGCGCTGTTCGCGAGCGCACATGCGCAGGCCGAAACCATCAAGGTGGGCGTGACGGGCGGCCCGCACGCGCAGATCATGGACGTGGTGAAGAAGGTCGCGGCCAAGAGCGGCCTCGACATCCGAATGGTCGAATTCTCCGATTACGTGCAGCCGAACGCGGCGCTCGCGTCGGGCGATCTGGACGCGAACAGCTACCAGCACGATCCGTATCTGCAGGCGCAGGTGAAGGATCGCGGCTACAAGCTGATCAAGGTCGCCGAGACTGTCACGTTCCCGATGGGCATCTATTCGAAGCGGGTGAAGTCCCTGGCCGAGCTCAAGCCTGGCGCGCGCATCGCGGTGCCGAACGACCCGACCAACGGCGGCCGCGCGCTGCTGTTGCTGCAGAAGCAGGGGCTCTTGAAGCTGCGCGCGGACGCAGGCCTCAAGGCGACGCCGCTCGACATCGTCGACAATCCGCGCAAGCTGAGGATCGTCGAGCTCGATGCGGCGCAGATTCCGCGCTCGCTCGCCGACGTCGATGCGGCCGCGATCAACACCAACTACGCGATGGAAGCGGGGTTGAAACCGAAGCAGGATGCGATCGCGATCGAGGGCCCGAACGGCCCGTACGCGAACGTTCTCGCGATTCGCGAGGCCGACCGGAGCAAGCCGTGGGTCGCGAAACTGGTCGCTGCCTACCATTCCGCGGAAGTGAAGCAGTTCATCGAACAGAAGTTCGGCGGGGCGGTCATCGCCGCCTGGTAACGCGATGTACAGGGCGCGCCCGGCGACGATTAGAGGCGATGATCGAAAACCCGGGCTTTGCGTCCGGGTTTTTTCTCTTTTAAAATAGAACGACCGTTCGCTATTGCCGGCACGCCGAAGAGGCGCGCTATCCTCGATAGCCGCGATGGATGGGTCCGCTGGGCCGCGCAGTCACGAGGCCTCGCTATAGAATGGCCTCTGGTCGTATTCGTAACTTTGGAGCGTGTGCATGAAAATCCTGGTGCCAGTGAAAAGAGTGGTCGATTACAACGTGAAGGTCCGCGTGAAGTCGGACAACACGGGCGTCGACATCGCGAACGTGAAGATGTCGATGAACCCGTTCGACGAGATCGCGGTGGAAGAAGCGGTGCGCCTGAAGGAAGCGGGCGTGGCGACCGAAGTGATCGCGGTGTCGGTCGGTGTCACGCAAGCGCAGGAAACGCTGCGCACGGCGCTGGCGATCGGCGCGGATCGCGCGATCCTGGTTGAGTCGAACGACAGCGTCGAGCCGCTGGCCGTCGCGAAGATCCTGAAGGCGCTGGTCGACAAGGAGCAGCCGCAGTTGGTGATCCTCGGCAAGCAGGCGATCGACGACGATTCGAACCAGACGGGCCAGATGCTGGCTGCGCTCGCAGGTCTCCCGCAAGCGACGTTCGCGTCGAAGGTGACGGTGGCCGACGGCAAGGCCACCGTTGCGCGTGAAGTCGACGGTGGCGCGGAAACGCTGTCGCTTCAACTGCCGGCGGTCGTGACCACCGACCTGCGCCTGAACGAGCCGCGCTACGTGACGCTGCCGAACATCATGAAGGCGAAGAAGAAGCCGCTGGAAAACGTGAAGCCGGAAGACCTGGGCGTGGACGTCGCGCCCCGTCTGAAGACGCTGAAGGTGGTCGAGCCGCCGAAGCGCGCGGCCGGCGTGAAGGTGCCGGACGTGAAGACGCTGGTCGAGAAGCTGAAGACCGAAGCCAAGGTGCTGTAAGAGGGAGCGGAAAGAAATGACGATTCTGGTGATTGCAGAACACGACAACGCGTCGATCAAGGCCGCGACACTGAACACGGTGGCGGCGGCAGCGAAGATCGGCGGCGACATCCACGTGCTGGTCGCGGGCCACAACGCGCAAGGCGCAGCCGACGCGGCCGCGAAGATCGCGGGTGTGTCGAAGGTGCTGCTGGCCGACGCGCCGCAGCTCGAAGCGGGCCTGGCGGAAAACGTCGAGGCGACCGCGCTGAATATCGCGAAGGACTATTCGCACATCCTCGCGCCGGCCACGGCCTACGGCAAGAACATCGCGCCGCGCATCGCCGCGAAGCTGGACGTCGCGCAGATCTCCGACATCACGGCAGTCGATTCGGCCGACACGTTCGAGCGCCCGATCTACGCGGGCAACGCGATCGCGACGGTGCAGTCGAGCGACCCGATCAAGGTGATCACGGTACGTGCGACAGGTTTCGATCCGGTAGCAGCCGAAGGCGGCAGCGCATCGGTCGAGAAGATCGATGCGGCAGCCGATGCAGGCAAGTCGCAGTTCGTGAGCCGTGAAGTGACGAAGCTGGACCGTCCGGAACTCACCAGCGCGAACATCATCGTGTCGGGCGGTCGCGGTCTGGGTAGCGGCGAGAACTACACGAAGGTGCTGGAGCCGCTCGCCGACAAGCTGTCGGCGGCACTCGGCGCATCGCGCGCGGCAGTCGACGCGGGCTACGTGCCGAACGACTACCAGGTCGGCCAGACCGGCAAGATCGTCGCGCCGCAGCTGTACATCGCGGTGGGCATCTCGGGTGCGATCCAGCATCTGGCCGGCATGAAGGATTCGAAGGTGATCGTCGCGATCAACAAGGATCCGGAAGCGCCGATTTTCAGCGTGGCGGACTATGGCCTCGTCGGCGATCTGTTCGCGCTCGTGCCGGAGCTCGTGAGCGAGCTCGGCTGACCCGGCGGGCCGCTTCGGCGGTAAGCACGCAGCAAGACAAGGGGCGCGATGAGCGCCCCTTTTTTGTGGCATGCAGACGAGGGCGGGGGCTGCGATCAACAAAAAAGGCGCCCAAGAGGCGCCTTTCCATCGCTGCCGACCGTCGTGCGTCGCCGCGGGCCGTTCCGGCTTATGCGTATGCCGGGCGCGTCTGGCCGGCCACGTCCTTCAGGTAACGATGCACCGACAGGTCGTCGGCCTGAATCGCCGGCTGCTTGCCCGAGATCAGATCGGCGAGCAACTGGCCCGACCCGCACGACATCGTCCAGCCGAGCGTGCCGTGGCCGGTGTTCAGGAACAGGTTCGAGACCGGCGTGCGGCCGACGATCGGCGTGCCGTCCGGCGTCATCGGGCGCAGGCCCGTCCAGAACGTTGCCTTCGACGTATCGCCGCCGCCGGGAAACAGGTCGTTCACGCACATTTCGAGCGTTTCGCGGCGCGCGGCGCGCAGGTTCTTGTCGAAGCCGACGATCTCGGCCATGCCGCCGACGCGGATGCGCTGGTCGAAGCGCGTAATGGCGATCTTGTAGGTCTCGTCGAGCACCGTCGATACGGGGGCCGCCGCCTCGTTGACGATCGGCGCGGTGATCGAATAGCCCTTCAGCGGATAGACCGGGATCTTCATCAGGTTCGAGATGAAGCTGGTCGAGTACGAGCCGAGCGCCACGACATACGCATCCGCGCGCACCGTCTCGCTGCCGCACTGCACGCCGGCGATCCTGCCGCCCGCAATCGCGAGCGCGTCGATCGGCGTGTTGTAGCGGAACTTCACCCCGAGCGATTCCGCGAGCGCCGCGAGGCGCGTCGTGAACAGCTGGCAGTCGCCCGTTTCGTCGCCCGGCAGGCGCAGGCCGCCCGTCAGCTTGTGCGTTACGGCGGCGAGCGCCGGTTCGGCGTTCTTCAACTCGGCCGGCGACAGCAGTTCGAACGGCACGTTTGCTTGCTGCAGCACCGCGATGTCCTTCGCCGCGCCGTCGAGTTGCTGTTGCGTGCGGAACAGTTGCAGCGTGCCGCCCGTGCGCCCTTCGTACTGGATGCCGGTATCGGCGCGCAGCGCCTGCAGGCAATCGCGACTGTATTCGGCCAGGCGGACCATGCGGCCCTTGTTGACTGCATAGCGGTCGGCCGTGCAGTTGCGCAGCATCTGCCACATCCACTGGAGCTGGAAGCGCGTGCCGTCGAGGCGGATCGCGAGCGGCGCGTGCTTCTCGAACATCCACTTGACGGCCTTCAGCGGCACGCCGGGCGCGGCCCACGGAGCCGCATAGCCGGGCGAGATCTGGCCGGCATTCGCGAAGCTCGTCTCGAGCGCCGGGCCGGCCTCGCGGTCGATCACCGTGACTTCATGACCGGCGCGCGCGAGGTAATACGCGCTTGCCACGCCCACCACACCGCTGCCCAGAACGACGACTCGCATAGCTGCTCCAGATGGAAGGGATCAGGTCAAGGCCGGGCGCACCTGCGGCTCCGTGTAACCTCTAGCTGATCTAGTTTTTTGAGCTATGGTATTGTCGAATGTGCAGGTTTTGTTATCGTATTTTTCAGGTTTTCAGAATAAACAAATGAGAACGCAACGCCAGCCAGTACGCTCGCTCGACAAGCTCGACCGCCGCATCCTCAAACTGCTGCAGGACGACGGCCGGATGGCGATGAAGGACCTCGCGGAACAGGTCGGGCTGACCGTGACGCCGTGCATCGAGCGCGTGCGGCGCATGGAGCGCGACGGTGTCATCACCGGCTATCACGCACGCGTCGATCCGGGCCAGCTCGGCGCCGCGTTGCTGGTGTTCGTCGAGATCACGCTCGGCCACAAGGGCGGCAACATGTTCGAGCAGTTCCGTCGCGAAGTGATGAAGATCGACGAGGTGCTCGAATGCCATCTCGTGTCCGGTGACTTCGACTACCTGATCAAGGCGCGGATCGGTGAAATGGCCGACTATCGCAAGCTGCTCGGCGACATCCTGCTGCAACTGCCCGGTGCGGTGCAGTCGAAGAGCTATGTCGTGATGGAGGAAATCAAGGAAACGCTGACGATTTCGGTCGGCGAATGACCGCTGCGGCGGTCATTCGCCGGGCCCGCTGTCGGGCCCCTTTTCTCACTCTTGGCATGCTGCACCCAATACTGTATAAATATACAGTATTGGGTGCAGGTGAATGGGTGAGCGCATGGACGGCCGGTCCGACAACGAATTTCCAATAGCACCGCCGGCGCCCCGCAAGGGGCGCGGTGCGGTCGACAACCTCCAGGGGCGGTACGAAACGGCGCTGCGCGAAGCGGTCGACGACGGCTGGGCGCACGAATCGGACGACGCCGATCTACCCGCGCCGCTGCGCACGCAGGTGTTCGAGGAGCGCGCGAAGAGCATCCTGACGCACAACCAGTCGCCGGACATACCGTTCAGCGTGTCGCTCAATCCGTATCGCGGCTGCGAGCACGGGTGCATCTACTGCTTTGCACGGCCGACCCACAGCTATCTCGGCCTGTCGCCGGGGCTCGATTTCGAGAGTCGCATCTATGCGAAGGTCAATGCGGCCGAGCTGCTCGAGCGCGAGATTTCGCGCAAGCGTTACGTGCCGGAGCCGATCGCACTCGGCGTCAACACAGACGCATACCAGCCGGTCGAGCGCGACCTGCGCATCACGCGCAGCGTGATGCAGGTGATGCACGATCACGGGTTGCCGTTCGCCGCGATCACGAAATCGTCGCTGATCGAGCGCGATCTCGACCTGCTTGCTCCGATGGCCGAGCGCGGGCAGGTGATGGCGGCGGTCACGATCACGACGCTCGACGCCGATCTCGCGCGCACGCTCGAGCCGCGCGCGGCGACGCCGGCGCGCCGGCTGCGTACGATCCGCGCGTTGCGCGACGCGGGTGTGCCGGTGGGTGTCAGCATTGCACCGATGATCCCGTTCGTCACCGAGCCGGACATGGAGCGCGTGCTGGAGGCCTGCGCGGAAGCAGGCGCGACGCATGCGAGCTACATCGTCCTGCGGCTGCCGTGGGAGGTCGCGCCGCTGTTCAGGAACTGGCTCACCGCGCATTTCCCCGATCGCGCGGAGCGCGTGATGAACCGTGTGCGCGACATGCGCGGCGGGAAGGACTACGACTCGGATTTCTCGAAACGGATGAAGGGGGAGGGGATCTGGGCCGACCTGTTGCGGCAGCGTTTCCGTCAGGCCGTCAAGCGGCTCGGGTTGAACGAGCGCACGAACGGCATTCTGGATCTGTCGCAGTTTCGCGGCGCGCCGGTGGCCGCGCTGGCCGCTCGGCGCACCGTGGCGGGCGCAACGAGCACGAAGTCGCGTGACGACATGCAGTTGAGCCTGTTCTGACCGGTGCGCGTCGGCGCTTACTGCGAAATCTGCTTCGCCGCTTCGACTTGCGATTCGAAATACGTCTGGAACGACAGCGCGAGCGCGGTCATCAGCAGGAACGCGCCGATCAGCAGCGAGAAGATCACGATGAAGATCACCGTCCAGCCCGACCGGCTGTGCTCGCCCGTATCGGCATTGAATTGCGCGTCCCATTTCTCGTCGGGGCGCAGGCCATAGACGAGCGCGGCGAGGAACGCGGCCAGCAGCGAGATCGCACCCGGCACGGCGAGCCACCAGCCGAGGCTGGCGCTGCGCTGGGTCGCGGCGAGCAGCATGAAACCCGGAATCCCGACGATCGTCGCGAGCAGGTGCGCCCAGCCGTACACGTCGCGAAGGCCGTACAGGTAGAAGCGGTGCGCGCCGAGCGAGCCGAACAGGAACGCGAGGGCGGCGGTGAGCGTCTTGGAGCGGAAGCGGCGGGACGGTGCGGTGCTGCTGGACATGGGTGGCGGCGGATTATCGTTGGCGTGGCGGCCGGCAGGCCGGCGCGGGGCGCTCGGCCCGGCACGCATTCTACGATGCGCGGTCGGCCCCGGTCACCCCTCGCCTGCGTCAAGGTGCCGCATAGGTGACGCGGTAGATGGCGCCTGCATGGTCGTCGCTGACGAGCAGCGAGCCGTCCGGCAGCGGCAGCACGTCGGCCGGGCGTCCCCACACGGTGCCGTCGGCGCGCAGCCAGCCCGTGATGAACGGTGTCTGGCGCGCGTGACTGCCGTCGGCCGACACGACCGCGCGCATCACGCGGTAGCCGACCTTCGTGCTGCGGTTCCACGAACCGTGCTCGGCAATGAAGACATTGTTGCGATACGACGCCGGGAACATCGGTCCCGTATAGAAGCGCATGCCGAGTGCCGCGACGTGCGCGCCGAGTTTCAGCACCGGCGGCACATGGCGGCGGCACACGTCGGCGCTCCCGAATTCGGGGTCGGGCGTGTCGCCGCCATGACAGTATGGAAAGCCGAAGTCGAGGCCCGCGCGCGGCGCGCGGTTCAGCTTGTCGTGGGGTACGTCGTCGCCCATCAGGTCGCGCCCGTTGTCGGTGAACCACAGCTCGCCCGAGTCGGGGTGCCAGGCGAAGCCGACGGTATTGCGCACGCCGCGGGCGAATACCTCACGGCCGCTGCCGTCGGCGTTCATGCGTGCGATGATCGCGTAGCGGCTGCGATCGGCGACGCACACGTTGCACGGCGCGCCGGTCGGAACGTAGAGCTTGCCGTCGGGGCCGAACGCGATGAATTTCCAGCCGTGATGATGATCGGTCGGCAGCGCGTCCGTCACGACCGCCGGCGCGGGCGGCCTCGCGAGCCGGTCATCGATGTGGTCGAGGCGCAGGATGCGCGACACGGCCGAGATATAGAGCGCGCCGTCGCGATATGCAACACCGACGGGCATGTCGAGACCCGATGCGATCACGTAGCGGCCAGTGATCCGACCCTCCCGCATCACGAAGGCATGCACGCGGCCTTCCCGCGAGCCGACATACAGGATCCCGCGCGGCGACCACGCCATTTCGCGGGCGGTCGGCACGGCGTCGGTCAGTACGTCGACGTGGAAGCCGGGCGGCACGACGAGTTCGCCCACCGGCGGCGCGGCGCAAGCCGCGGTGGCGACGAGGCAGGTGACGAAACCGGCCAGCAGGCCCGTGAGGCGATGCTGCGCGCGGCACGCCAGGGCGGCGCGAAATGGCGGCATGGCGGCGGAGAGCGTCGTGAACACGACGATTGTAGGCCCGGCGAACACGGCGTCCGCGGAATTTTTGCGCGTAAGTGTTTGTTGTGGCTTTGGTTTCCGGCTATAATCGCACGTTTCAGTAGTTTCGAACCCGGTTTCCCCGAAGGATTTCATATGGTTATCATCCGTCTGGCTCGCGGCGGCTCGAAGAAGCGCCCGTTCTACAACATCGTTGCTACCGATTCGCGCAACCGTCGTGACGGCCGCTTCATCGAGCGCGTCGGCTTCTACAACCCGGTCGCCACGAAGGGCGAATCGCTGCGTATCGCTCAGGATCGCCTGACGTACTGGCAAGGTGTTGGCGCGCAACTGTCGCCGACCGTCCAGCGTCTCGTGAAGGAAGCGCAAAAGGCGCAACCGGCCGCCTAACATGGCGCGGTGTGCCGGTCGTGCCGGCTGCAAGGAGCATTGATGTCCGGTCACGATTCCGGTAACGCAAAGCGCGGGCGAGCGTCGTTTGGCGCATTCGTCCGCAAGCCGGTCGAGCGCGACGTTGTCGCGAGCGCCGGCGAGGCTGCCGAGCAGGGCAGTCTCGAAGCGGTGCAAGCCTGGCCCGACGATGCTGTCGAGGTCGGGGCAGTGGTCGACGCCTATGGCCTGAAAGGCTGGATCAAGGTGGCGACGCATGCCGACGCCGGTCGCGGCGGCGATGCGCTGCTCGACACGCGCCGCTGGTGGCTGGAACGGGGTGGGGAGCGGTTGTCCGCCCGCATCCTGCAGTCGAAAACGCACGGCGACACAGTCGTCGCGCATGCCGCGGGTGTCAGCGACCGCGATGCCGCATTGGCTTTGCGCGGCTTTCGCGTGTTCGTGCGCCGGGAAGATTTCCCGGCGTTGGCCGCGGACGAATTCTATTGGGTCGACCTGATCGGTCTCGAGGTCGTCAACGAGCAATCGGTGGCGCTTGGGAAAGTGAGCGGAATGATCGACAACGGCGTGCATTCGATCATGCGCGTCGAGTATCCGGCAGTCGGCAAGGATGGTCAGCCGACCACCGATGAACGGCTGATTCCGTTCGTCGGCGTATACGTCAAGACGGTGGATCAGGCGGCACGTCGCATCGTCGTCGACTGGGAAGCCGATTACTAATGAACCAGGTTACGGAGAGCGCGGTGCAGTTCGACGTCGTCACGCTCTTTCCCGAAATGTTCCGCGCGCTGACCGACTGGGGCATCACCAGCCGGGCCGTGAAGCAGGAACGCTTCGGGTTGCGCACCTGGAACCCGCGTGATTTCACGACGGACAACTACCGCACGGTCGACGATCGTCCGTACGGTGGCGGTCCGGGCATGGTGATGCTGGCCAAGCCGCTCGAGGCCGCGATCGGCGCTGCGAAGGCAGCGCAGGCGGAGCAGGGCGTCGCGAGCACGCGTGTGGTGATGATGTCGCCGCAAGGTGCGCCGTTCACGCACGAACGTGCGGTGCGGATGGCGCAGGAGCCTGGTGTCATTGTGCTGTGCGGCCGCTACGAGGCGATCGATCAGCGTCTGCTCGACCGTTGTGTAGACGAGGAAATCAGCCTCGGCGATTTCGTTCTGTCCGGTGGCGAACTGCCGGCGATGGCGATGATGGATGCTGTCGTGCGCCTGCTGCCCGGCGTGCTGAACGATGCGCAGTCGGCCGTGCAGGACAGCTTCGTCGACGGGCTGCTCGATTGCCCGCATTACACGCGCCCCGAGGAATACGAGGGAATGCGCGTGCCGGACGTGCTGCTTGGCGGGCATCATGCCGAGATCGAGCGGTGGCGCCGTCAGGAAGCATTGAAGAATACGTTGCGGAAGCGGCCGGACCTGATCGTTCGGGCGCGCCGCGAGAAGTTGTTGAGCCGGGCCGACGAGGCGTGGCTTGCGAACCTCGCACGCGAAGCGAAGAACGCCTCCTGAGGCGGCGTCGCGGGCGGGAAATGGCGGTGCCGTGCATGCGTGCGCGGCGCCTGATGTGAATCCATCCTCTGTCGGGGCCAGGCCTGGAAGCAGGCGGGCGCAAACGCCGACACGATGGCTTTAGGAGTCAGTGATGAATCTGATTGCAAAACTTGAGCAGGAAGAGATCGAGCGCGCGCTCGCCGGCAAGACGATCCCCGAATTCGCCCCGGGCGACACGGTGATCGTGAACGTGAACGTGGTTGAAGGTACCCGCAAGCGCGTTCAGGCTTACGAAGGCGTCGTGATCGCGATTCGCAACCGTGGCCTGAACTCGAACTTCATCGTCCGCAAGATTTCGTCGGGCGAAGGCGTCGAGCGTACGTTCCAGACCTACTCGCCGCTGCTGGCGAGCATCGTCGTCAAGCGTCGCGGTGATGTGCGTCGTGCGAAGCTGTACTACCTGCGCGAGCGTTCGGGCAAGTCGGCTCGAATCAAGGAAAAGCTGGTGTCGAAGGATCGCACCGCAGCAGCTTCCCAAGAGTAAGAGCTGTAAGGAAAAAGCACCCTCCCGGGTGCTTTTTTCATTCTGGCGCGACAATATGCTCGATACGTCACGAACCGAGAGTCCCATTGAATCGCCGCCCCATCGTTGATCCCGAAGTGCTGCCGGTCGAAGGCACCGGCGCCGGCCTGCCGTCCATCGATGCACGCCTGATGACGCCGCCCGGGCTGCGCGAACGTTTCACGCGCACGCTCGAATGGAACGTCGAGCCCGGCGAGGCTCGCCTGGTGGAGGGCGTCGATCCGCGCAGCGCTGCCGTCCTCATACCGCTCGTGGTTCGCGAGAGCGGCCTCACAGTGCTGCTGACCCAGCGCGCCGATCACCTGAACGACCATGCCGGGCAGATCAGCTTCCCCGGCGGCCGTCGCGAGCCGTTCGATCGCGATGCGACGGCGACCGCGTTGCGCGAGGCGAAGGAAGAAATCGGCCTGACGGCCGAGCGGGTGGAGATCCTCGGTGCGCTGCCCGACTACCTGACGGGTACCGGCTTCTGCGTGACGCCCGTCGTGGGGCTCGTGCATCCGCCGTTCACCGTGCAGGCCGACGCATTCGAAGTCGCCGAGATTTTCGAGGTGCCGCTCGCGTTCCTGATGAGTCCCGCGAACCACCAGGTGCGCGTGTTCCGCTGGGAAGGCGGCGAGCGTCGTTTTTTTGCGATGCCCTATCCGAATGGAGAGTCGGCCGGGCATTACTTCATCTGGGGCGCAACTGCCGCCATGTTGCGCAATCTGTACCGCTTCTTGGCAGCCGGATAGCATCCCGCCCGAGCCCGCCCACGCGGTCGGCTCGCGGCCCGTCGCGCCAGCAGCCATCCGTCGCTTACGCTGTGCTATCGTTATGCAAAAAATGACATAACTCGGAAGACGGCGCCACGCATGACTTTCTTTTCGGTTCTCCTCGCTCTCATCATCGAACAGGTCCGCGCGTTGTCGCCAAGCAATCCGGTGTTCGCGCTGTTCCAGTTTCATGCGGAAACCGTGGCGCATGGCCTCGACGCTGGCAAGCAAAAGCATGGCGTGCTCGCATGGCTCGCAGTCGTGCTGCCGTGGGTGCTGATCGTCGCGCTGATCTACTTCCTGCTGTACAAGGTGAGCTTCGTGCTCGCGTTCATCTGGAACGTCGTCGTCGTGTATTTCACGCTCGGCTTCCGCCAGTTCAGCCACTACTTCACCGATATCCATCTCGCGCTCAACAACGACGACGTGCCGCGTGCCCGCGAAATCCTGCACGAATGGACGGGCCTCGACACGGTCGACATGCCGGTCGGCGAAATCGTCCGCCATACGCTGATTCATGCGGTCGTTGCGTCGCATCGCCACGTGTTCGGCGTGTTCTTCTGGTATGTGCTGCCGATCGGTCCGGCAGGCGCCGTGCTGTATCGCATCTCCGAATATCTCGCGCGCAGCTGGTCGACGCCGGGCGACGAACGCACGGCCGCGTTCTCGACATTCGCGCAGCGGGCGTTCTTCGTGATCGACTGGATTCCGTCGCGGTTGACCGCGCTCGGCTTCGCGATCGTCGGCAACTTCGAGGATGCGATCTACGCGTGGCGCAATCACACGCGCCAGTGGCCCGACCCGAACGACGGCGTGCTGCTCGCGGCCGGTAGCGGCGCGCTCGGCGCGCGCCTCGCAGGGCCGCTCGCGGAGCCGTCGAGCCTCGACGCGCTCGCGGTCGGCGACAGCGGTCCGTTGACGGTCGGTGACGATTGCACGCCGCGCACGCTGCAGTCGGCGGTCGGCCTGGTGTGGCGCGCCGTGATCCTGTGGATGATCCTGCTGTTGATGCTGACGCTGGCGGTCTGGGTATCGTAACGCGCTCGCCCGGCCGCCCGATGAAATGAAAAGGCCGGCTCGATGCCGGCCTTTTTGCTGTGCGTCGGTCAATCCGGTCAGTCGTCGAGCGGATCGCGCACGGCGCCGCATTGCCAGCAGGCAGTGAACTGGGCCTCGAGCGCCTCGCCGCACTGGCGGCAGCGCCACGGCGCGGCGCCGGCCGACGGGCCGTGTGACGCCGCATCGAGAAGCCGCCGCGCGAGCGCATCGTCGCGCTCGTCGTCGAGCCACAGCTCGGGCGCGCATGCGTCGGCGGGCAGGCCGCCGAGCGCACCGGGCGCGTAGCAGTTGTGCAGCTCGCAACCGATGCCGGCCACCTGCAGCACATTCGCCCAATGCTGCGCAGTGGCGAGATCGGGGGCCTTGAAACGCATCGCGGCTCCTGTCGGTGAACGCCAGGCCGGCCGCCGTCTGCCCGTCGTGCGGTCAGCGGACGATCTGGCTCGCCTCGTGCACGAGCTGCGCGTAGAGCGCATGCCGCGACGGCGCAATGCGGCCGTCGGCCACGGCTTCGAGAATCGCGCAGCCGGGCTCGTGCAGATGATGACAATTATAGAAACGGCAGTCCGCGAGCAACGGGCGGAATTCCGGAAACGCGCGCTCCAGGCGCCCCTCCGTCAGGTGATACAGGCCGAACTCCTGGAAGCCCGGCGAATCGATCAGCGCGCCGCCGCCTTCGAGCGGGTAGAGGCGCGTGAACGTCGTAGTGTGGCGGCCGCTGTTGAGCGCGGCCGAGATTTCGCGGGTCGCGGCCTCGGCATCGGGCACGAGCAGGTTCACGAGCGTCGACTTGCCCATCCCGGACTGGCCGAGGAGGATCGTCGAGTGTCCGGCCAGATGCGGCATCAGCTGCGCGCGCGCATCGTCGGGCGAGCCCTTCACCGACAGTTCGAGCACGTCGTAGCCGAGCGCGCGGTAGGGCGCGAGGCGCTCGCGGGCGACCGGCAGCGCGGCTTCGACGTCGATCTTGTTCAGCACGACGAGCGGCTTCAGTTCGTTCGCTTCGGCCGCGATCAGCGCACGGCCAAGCAGATCCTCGCTGAAATAGGGCTCGGTCGCCAGCACGATCAGCAACTGGTCGAGGTTGGCCGCGAACAGCTTCGACTTGAACTGGTCGGAGCGGTACAGCAGGTTGCGCCGCTCGCCGATCTCGACGATCACGCCCTGGTCGGCCGAGGCCTGTTCGTACACGACGCGGTCGCCGACCGCGATCTCGCTTTTCTTGCCGCGCGGGAAGCATTGCAGCATCGGGCCGCCGTCGTCGGGCGCGACGATGTAGTGGCGACCGTGCGCCGCGATCACGCGGCCTTCGACACGCTGCGCGCCCGATGCGCGCGGGGCCGGCTTGCGGGAGGTCGGCCGGATCATGCGTGCTGCATCAGGCGGTCGATCCGCTGCGACGCAGGCGGATGCGAGTAGTAGAAGGCCGTATAGACGGGGTCGGGCGTAAGCGTCGACGCGTTGTCTTCGTAGAGCTTCACGAGCGCGCTGACGAGATCCTGCGCGTCGGTCTGGCTGGCCGCGAACGCGTCGGCCTCGAATTCATGCTTGCGCGACGTGAGGCTGCTGAACGGCGTCGCGAAGAACAGGAACACGGGGATCGCGAGGAAGAACAGCACGAGCGCGGCGCCCGCGTTGCTCGTGTCGAGCGACGGCGCGACGCCGAGCCCCGTGTAGAACCACGTGCGCTGCGCGAGCCAGCCGAGCAGCGCGAGCAGCACGAGGCTCAGCACGAACGACACGAGCATCCGCTTCAGCACGTGGCGGCGCTTGAAGTGGCCGAGTTCGTGCGCGAGCACGGCCTCGATTTCCTCGCCGGACAGCCGCGCGAGCAGCGTGTCGAAGAACACGATCCGCTTCGATGCGCCGAAGCCCGTGAAGTATGCGTTGCCGTGCGCGGAACGGCGGCTGCCGTCCATCACGAACAGGCCCTTCGCCGCGAAGCCGCACCGTTTCATCAGCGACTCGATGCGCGCGCGCAGCGCTTCGTCCTTCAGCGGCTCGAACTTGTTGAAGATCGGCGCGATGAAGGTCGGGTAGATCAGCAGGACGAGCATCTGGAACGCGACCCAGACGATCCAGGTCCACAGCCACCACAGGCCGCCGGCCTGGTTCATCAGCCACAGCACGACGAACAGCAGCGGCAGGCCGAGCACCGCGCCGAGCAGCGTGTTTTTCAGCATGTCGGTGAAGAACAGGCGCTTGGTCATCCGGTTGAAGCCGAACCGCTGTTCGATCCCGAACTGGCGGTAATACTCGAACGGCACGTCGATCACGCTCGTGATCACGAGCACGGCGGCGACGAGCGCGACCTGCTGCCCGTAGCCGCGGCCCAGCCAGCCCGTCAGCAGCGTGTCGAGCGCGCCGACGCCGCCGAGCAGCGTGAGGCCGACCAGCACGACCGCGCTGACGACGATCTCGAACATCGCCAGCCGCGTGCGCTCGACCGTGTAGTCGGCCGCGCGCTGGTGGGCGGTCAGCGGAATGGTGGCGCTGAACTGCGCGGGCACGCCGTTGCGGTGCGCGGCGACGAAGCGGATCTGCCGCGACGCGAGCCACAGCTTGGTGACGACCATCGCGAGCACGGCGATCGCGAACAGCAGGGTGAACGAAAAGGGTGACATCGAAGGCGCCAAAGGGTTCTATGCGAGAATTATATGTTCTTGCGGACCGGGCCCGCTCACGCGATGCCGCCCGCCGTCCGCCATTTTCCAGGATGACTCATGACCGATACCGCCGCTTCCGCCAGCCAGCCCGCGCTCGTGCGCAACGAGTTGAACCTCGTCTGGCTCGACATGGAGATGACGGGCCTCGACCCGGATAACGACCGCATCATCGAAATCGCGGTCGTCGTGACCAATTCCACCCTCGACATCGCGGTGGAAGGCCCCGTGTTCGCGATCCATCAGAGCGACGAAACGCTCGCGAAGATGGACGACTGGAACAAGTCGACGCACGGCCGTTCGGGGCTGATCGATCGCGTGCGCGCGTCGACCGTGACCGAGGCGGACGCCGCCGCGCAGCTGCAGGCGTTCCTCGCGCAGTACGTGTCGCCCGGCAAGTCGCCGATGTGCGGCAACTCGATCTGCCAGGATCGCCGCTTCATGGCGCGCTGGATGCCGGAGTTCGAGCGGTTCTTCCACTACCGCAACCTGGACGTCAGCACGCTCAAGGAGCTGTGCCGCCGCTGGCAGCCCGCGATCTACAAGGGTTTTCAGAAGCGCGCGATGCACACGGCGCTCGCGGACATCCACGAGTCGATCGACGAGCTGAAGTACTACCGCGAGCATTTCCTGATTCCGGCCGCGTCGGCGCCGGCAGGCGCGTCCGCGCCGGCCGCCTGAGCCGGCCGGCCCGCGCTCGGCGCCCGATACACGCTTAGCGCCGCGCGCTCTTCGGCCGGAACGCCGCGACCACCGCGGCGTCGGTCTCGATGTACGGGCCGCCGATCAGGTCGATGCAGTAGGGCACCGCGGCGAAGATGCCGGGCACGGTCGACTTGCCGTCGGCGTCGCGCAGCCCTTCGAGCGTTTCCCGGATCGACTTCGGCTGGCCGGGCAGGTTGATGATCAGCGCCGCATGGTCGGCCGTCTCGCGGATCACCGCGACCTGCCGCGACAGGATCGCGGTCGGCACGAAATTCAGGCTGATCTGCCGCATCTGTTCGCCGAATCCCGGCATTTCCTTCGTTGCCACGGCCAGCGTGGCTTCCGGCGTCACGTCGCGGCGCGCGGGGCCGGTGCCGCCGGTCGTCAGCACCAGATCGCAGCCGGCGACGTCGACGAGTTCGGTCAGCGTGGCGGAGATCGTCGGCGCGTCGTCCTGGATCAGGCGCGTTTCGGCGCGCCACGGCGACACCAGCGCGCCGGCGAGCCACTCCTGCAACGCCGGAATGCCCTTGTCCTCGTACACGCCCGTGCTCGCGCGGTCGCTGATCGACACGAGGCCGACGACGAGTTCGTCCGGGTGGTTACGCTTCGTCGTCATGGTCGTTCCCGGCCTCGTCGGCCGCTTCGTCGTCCCCGCCGGGCGTGCCGCTTGCGGTCTTGATCCATTGGAACAGCTCGCGGAAATAGCGCGGCGGCTTGCCTTGCTGGGCTTCCTTGCGCGCGTTGCGGATCAGCGTGCGGCCTTCCTGGATGTCGGCTTCGGGGTGCTGGCGGAGGAATTCGGTCAGCGCGTCGTCGTTGGCGAGCAACTGGTCGCGCGTGCGCTCGATCCAGTGCAGGCGGGCCGTCGCGGCCTTGTTCACGCCGCGCTGCGCGTCGAGCGCGGTGCGCAGGGCGGCCGTCTCGTCGTCGGTCAGCGTGCGCATCACGCGGCCGACGTACTGGAGCTGGCGGCGCTTGCCTTCGTGATCGGTGATCCGGCGCGCCTCGCGAACGGCGTCCGACAGGCTTTCGGGCATCGGCATGCGTTTCAGCGCGTCTTTCGGCAGATCGACGAGCGCCTGGCCGAGCACTTGCAACTCGTGCATTTCGCGCTTCAGTTGGGATTTGCTGGGGCGATCGTAGCCATTGTCGTCGACTTCGGCGGCAGGCTCGATCGGCTGGATTCGGGTTTTGCGTGTCATGGGCGGCATTGTATCGCGGTGCGGACACCCCAAGCTTGTCTGTGCCCGGCCCCGGACCTTGCTATGATCGCGGGATACGTAACATTTTGACCATGCGGGCGCCCGCCCGCCACCGGATACCAAGACGATGGCAGCCAATCTCGACGTACAAGCGCGCTATTTCCCGCACACGCAGGACCAGCTCAAAGAAATTGCCTCGGACATCCTCCGCCATGCGAAGGCCCTCGGCGCGACGGACGCCGCCACCGAAATCTCCGAAGGCGACGGCCTGTCGGTGTCGGTGCGCCGCGGCGAGGTCGAGACGATCGAACACAACCGCGACAAGATGGTCGGCGTGACGGTGTTCATCGGCAAGAAGCGCGGCAACGCGAGCACGTCGGACTTCTCGCCAGCCGCGATCAAGGATACCGTCGCCGCCGCGTACAACATCGCGCGCTTCACGGCAGAGGACGACGCGGCCGGCCTCGCCGAGGCCGAGCTGCTCGAAACGGACCCGCGCGACCTCGACCTTTATCACCCGTGGGCGCTGACGGCCGACGAGGCCGTCGAACTTGCCCGCCGCGCGGAAGACGCCGCGTTCGCGGTCAGCCCGCAGATCCGCAACTCGGAAGGCGCGAGCGTGTCGGCGCAGCATTCGCAGTTCGTGCTCGCGACGTCGCGCGGCTTCCTCGCCGGTTATCCGTACTCGCGCCACTACATCGCATGCGCGCCGATCGCGGGCAGCGGTCGCCACATGCAGCGCGACGACTGGTATTCGTCGAAGCGCAGCGCGGTCGATCTCGCGGCGCCGGAAGCTGTCGGGCGCTACGCGGCCGAGCGTGCGCTCGCGCGGATGGGCGCGCGCCGTCTCGACACCCGCAAGGTGCGCGTGCTCTTCGAGGCGCCGCTCGCGGCCGGCCTGCTTGGCGCGTTCGTGCAGGCCATCAGCGGCGGCGCGCTGTACCGCAAGACGTCGTTCCTCGTCGACAGCCTCGGCAAGCCGGTGTTCGCACCGCACGTCCAGGTCGTCGAGGATCCGCACGTGCCGCGCGCGATGGGCAGCGCGCCGTTCGACGAGGAGGGCGTGCGCACGCGTGCGCGCAGCGTCGTCAAGGACGGTGTCGTCGAGGGCTATTTCCTGTCGACCTATTCTGCACGCAAGCTCGGCACGCAGACGACCGGCAACGCGGGCGGCTCGCACAACCTCGCGCTGCGCAGCTCGGACACGCAGCCGGGCGACGACTTCGACGCGATGTTGAAGAAGCTCGGCACGGGCCTGCTGCTGACCGAGCTGATGGGGCAGGGCGTCAACTACGTGACCGGCGATTATTCGCGCGGTGCGGCGGGCTTCTGGGTCGAGAACGGCGTGATCCAGTATCCGGTCGAGGAAATCACCGTCGCGAGCACGCTGCAGGAGATGTTCCGGCATATCGTCGCGATCGGCGCGGATTCGATCGTGCGCGGGACGAAGGAAACGGGCTCGGTGCTGATCGAGCAGATGACGATCGCCGGGCAGTAAGCGGCGCGGCAGCGGCCGCCACGATACGAAAAGCCCGACCGGCGCGAGCCGGTCGGGCTTTTTTATCGCGTGCCGCGTGTCGGTCAGTCGCGCTTGCGCGCGTAGACGACAAACGCATAGCCGAACGTGTTCGGCGCGGCCGCCTGATGCGGTTCGCGCGACACTTCGTGCCAGTGTGCGGGATCGGGCGCCGGGAACGACGCATCGCCGTCGAAGTCCGCGTCGATCTCGGTGACGATCAGCTTGTCGGCGAGCGCGAGGCCTTCCGCATAGAGCTGCGCACCGCCGATCAGGAATGCTTCGGCCGCGCCGTCACGCGCGGCGAGCGCGAGTGCGTCGGCGAGCGACGTGACGGTGTCGCAGCCGTCGAAGCGGCGCGCTGCGTCGCGCGTGACGACGATGTTGCGGCGGCCCGGCAGCGGCCGGCCGATCGACTCGTGGGTCTTGCGGCCCATCACGATCGGCGCGCCCATCGTCGTGCGCTTGAAGAACGCGAGGTCCTCGGGAAGTTTCCAGGGCAACTGGTTGTCGCGGCCGATGATGCCGTTGCGGGCACGCGCGACGATCAGGGTCAACGTCGTCATGAAGGTCGGGGAAGAGGGGAACCGGAATGGCGCCGATTCTACCGGAACGGCAGCGCGCGCCGGCTTCGGTGCGGACGCACCGGCAGAGCCGCCGTTCCGGCCCATGCGCACATCGTCGCTGCGCGCGCCGATGTGCGGCCTTCGCATCGCGACGTCCTGAATAAAAAGAGTGCCCGCCGGGGGACGGACACGAAAACGGTTCGCGTCGTTACGTCGACGATACCGAGCGCGCTCGTCATTGTCCGCTGCGCATCAATTCAATACGACATCCTGATCAAATTTCGGGTGTGCAGTCTCGTATGCGTATCATTGCACCGTGCCGTTGCGGGCATGTCCTGCCATCGCGTGCTGCACGTGGCCGGGCCGCGGCGCAGGGATCGGCATCGGCAGCGGAGAGCGCGGAACGATTTCGTCCCACAGCGTCACCGATGCCTTGTCGGCCGAATGCGGTTGTGGCACCGCCACGGGCACGATGCCGAAGCTGTTGTCCCGTTGGATGCTGGATGCACTGTCGGCGAGCAGCGTCGTGTGTGCGGGCATCACGCTTTCGTCTGCACGTATCGACATGAACGGGAGCGCGGCGGAGAGCGCAAACGTTGTCTGCAAGAAGGTAAGCAAAATTGGTTTGCGCATGGTCACGTGCTCCGATCTGTCATGAATTCAGCGAAATGCATGCCATCGCGTCGCAAGCGTTGTCGCGCTTGCGATTCCGGCGCGGGCGTTGTGAATCGCGATCGAAAGTGCCGGGAAATGTTTCAGGCTTGAAACGATGGGGCTCGGGAATACTGCGGATTCAACCGATGCGCTTCAAGGATGAAAATCGGCGCGTGTGTCGATGCAGGTACGGGTCGCTGCGCATATGTTCTGTGCAGATGATTGATGAACGTCGACCACTGAGCGATTCGGCCACTCGCTCATCCGCGCTGCAATCGCTTTGTCGTATTCGGCGCCTATAACTCAGTAAGCTGTCTTGATCAAAAAATAACTGGACGCGAGATAAGCGCCATCATGCGAGGCTCTGTCGTCGCCGCGCATCGGCATGGCGAATCGAGCGGCTTCGGCTGACCCGGTTCGATCCTTTTGCACGTGACTTGGCACGTGCGGCAATCGTTAGACGGTTGATGAACGGGGTGAGGATATGGGAGCCGAGCAGCGGCATGTGATCTATTTCTCGCGCGAGCCGAACGAAGCGTTGCGCGGGCATTTCGACGAATGCGGATGGTGCGTCGACCTCGCGGAAAGCGCACGTGACTTGCGGCGTGTCGTGCAGCACGGCGTGGCATCCGCCGGCCTGCTCGATTTCTCGCCGGGTTTCAAGCCCGCGGATCTACGTGAACTCGAAGCGTGTCTGAGCATCCAGCACATCGGCTGGATCGCGGCGACCCGGCGTGGCCAGTTGCAGGACGCCACGTTGCGCCATCTCATTCGTGACTATTGCTTCGACTATGTGACGATGCCGTACGAGACGTCGCGCATCGTCGAGACCGTCGGCCACGCGCACGGCATGATCGCGCTGACCGACCCGGTGGCGTCGCCTGTCGGCGCCGCGCGCGCCGAAGGCGAGATGGTCGGCACCTGCGATGCGATGATGGGGCTTTTCAGGACGATCCGGCGCGTCGCGACGACCGATGCGCCGGTGTTCATCTCCGGTGAATCGGGTACCGGGAAGGAGCTGACGGCCGTCGCGATTCACGAGCGCTCGGCGCGCGCGCACGCGCCGTTCGTCGCGATCAACTGCGGGGCGATTCCGTCGACGCTGCTGCAAGCCGAGCTGTTCGGCTATGAGCGCGGCGCGTTTACGGGCGCGAACCAGCGCAAGATCGGCCGCGTCGAGGCCGCCAATGGCGGCACGCTCTTTCTCGACGAAATCGGCGACCTGCCGCTCGAGAGCCAGGCGAGCCTCCTGCGGTTCCTGCAGGAAGGCAAGATCGAGCGGCTCGGCGCGCATGTATCGGTGCCGGTCGACGTGCGCGTGATCTGCGCGACGCATGTGGACATGGAAACGGCGCTGCGCGAAGGGCGCTTCCGCGAGGACCTGTTCCATCGCCTGTGCGTGCTGAAGATCGAGGAGCCGCCGCTGCGCGCGCGCGGCAAGGATATCGAGGTGCTCGCACGTCACATGCTCGAGCGTTTCAAGGGCGATGCGCATCGTCGGCTGCGCGGCTTCTCTCCGGACGCGATCGCCGCGCTGTACGGCTATTCGTGGCCGGGCAACGTGCGCGAGCTGATCAATCGCGTGCGCCGCGCGATCGTGATGTCGGAGGGCCGGATGATTACCGCGGCCGATCTCGAGCTCCATGAATTCGCGATACTGGCGCCCATATCGCTCATGGAGGCGCGGGAAGCGGCCGAGCGGCAGGCGATCGAGCAGGCGCTGCTGCGTCATCGCGGCCGTTTTGCCGATGCGGCGCGTGAACTCGGCGTGTCGCGCGTCACGCTGTACCGGCTGATGTGCGCGCATGGCATGCGCGACCGCGGCGACACGCTGTCAGGGTTTTCGGCGCCGGTGCCGGAGGTTCCGCGTCACGCTTGCTAAAATTGGCGGGTGACGGCCGCCCTCGCGGCCGAAGGAACCCGCATGAAACAGTACCTCGACCTCGTTCGCACCATCCTCGACACCGGCACCTGGCAGGAGAACCGCACGGGCATCCGCACCATCAGCATGCCCGGTGCGATGCTGCGGTTCGACCTGCAGCAAGGCTTTCCGGCCGTGACGACCAAGAAGCTGGCGTTCAAGTCCGCGATCGGCGAACTGGTCGGTTTCCTGCGCGCGTCGCGCAGCGCGGCCGAGTTCCGCGCGCTCGGCTGCAAGGTGTGGGATGCGAACGCGAACGACAACGCGCAGTGGCTCGCGAACCCGTACCGCCAGGGCGTCGACGACCTGGGCGACGTGTACGGCGTGCAATGGCGCCAGTGGCCCGGCTACAAGGTGCTCGACGCGGGCGCCGACGCGCAGATCGCCGACGCGACGCGCCGCGGTTTCCGGGTCGTCACGCACTTCGACGAGGGCGGGGCGCCGAAGGTGCTGCTGTACAAGGCGATCGATCAGCTGCGCCAGTGTCTCGATACGATCATGGAGAACCCAGCCGACCGCCGCATCCTGTTTCACGCATGGAATCCGGCCGTACTCGACCAGATCGCGCTGCCCGCGTGCCATCTGCTGTACCAGTTCCTGCCGAACGTCACGAAGCGCGAGATTTCGTTGTGCCTGTACATCCGCAGCAACGATGTCGGCCTCGGTACGCCGTTCAACCTGACGGAAGGCGCCGCGCTGCTGGCGCTCGTCGGCCGGCTGACGGGCTATACGCCGCGCTGGTTCACGTATTTCATCGGGGACGCGCACATCTACGAGAATCAGCTCGACATGCTGCAGCAGCAGCTCACGCGCGAGCCGTACGAGAGCCCGCGACTCGAGATTGCCGAGCGCGTGCCCGATTACGCGAAAACGGGCGTGTACGCACCCGAATGGCTCGAGCAGATCGAGCCATCCGATTTCTCGCTCGTCGGCTACCGGCACCATGAGCCGCTGACCGCGCCGATGGCGGTCTGAGCCCAGCGTCCGCCGGCGACGCGGGTGACGCGATCCGCGTCAGGCAGGATGACGAAGGCCCGAACGGCACCCGCCGCTCGGGCCTTTCTGTTTCGTCGGCCGACGCTCATTGATGGCGTCGTTCGTCGTGGCCGCCGGGTGGCGGATTGCTCGCGTGCGGCGCCTCGACGTGCGGCGCCGGTTGCGGCCGCGGTTCCATGTGTGGTGCGGGCATCGACGGGCGGGGTTCCATGTGCGGCGCGGGCATCGATGGCCGCGGCTCCATCCGCGGGGCCTGCGGCTGCGGTCGCGGCGTTTCATGCACCGCCGGCGCGGGCGGGCGGTACTCGTTCACGTGCGGCGGTGCGACTTCGCGGTGGGGTGCCGGTTGCGCGAATTCGGGGCGCGGCTGCGGCGCCGGCGCAGCGCGCTCCGGACGCGGCTGCGCTTGCTGGGCCGGTGTCTGGAAATCGGGGCGCGGATGCGGCTGCGGAATCTGCGCGGTCGTGTCGAGTCGCGGTTGCGGCACCGCGCGCGGCGTTTCCTGATGGCCGCCGGGTTGCGTTCCGGGCGTGCGTTCCGGATGCGGGACCGGCGCCGCGCTGCGCACGGGCGGCAGCGCATTCTGGCCCGCCGTGTGGAGGGCGCTCGGCGGTGTCGGGCGCTGACGCTCCATCGGCGTGTGCGGCTGCATCCAGACCGGGGCAGGCTCCGCGGCTGCATGCGCGTTGTCGTGCCGGGTCGGCTCGTTGCCGGCCGTCGGCGGGTGCGGGACGCCATTACCCGGGCCCAATGCCTGATGCGGAGCCGAATTGCCCGGCGCCTGTGGCGTCGCGCCATTGGCGAAACGCGGCGCATTGGGGGCTTCGGCGTTCATGGGCCGCGCGCCATTCGGCACGACCGGCGTCGGCGCGCCCGGCCGTGCAGCCTGTGTGAGGGCCGGCTGGCCTGCATGCGGCGCGTGCGCCGGCTGCACGACGGGGCCGTGCGGATTCACGAGCTGCACGTTGCGCATCGCCCATGCACCGGCTGTCGGATTGCCCGGAACACGGACCGGGCGGGCCGTATAGTCGGCCGGCACGCTGGTTCTCGCGACCGGGGCGCCCGCGCCCGGCACGTGTGCGCCCTGCCGTGCGAGATGGGCGGCCGCCTGATCGCGATAGGCCGCCGGCACCGCCGGATTGCGCGTCGCGACGAACGAGTGCTGTCCGATCGCTGCCGGCGGACGGTAGCTGGCCGTGCGCAGTCCGCCGTTCAGGCTCTGGCGTACCGGCGCAATGCCGGGCGTGCCCGGCATCACGTGCGCGTTGCGCCACTGCCGCGGATCGACGTGCTGCGAGAAATGCGCGACCGGCTGGCCGTGCACGAACGCGGACGCCGGCACGGCCGTGATCGCGTGCGGCGCGCGGAAGTTCACGTACGTCTTGTTGATGTTCGTGATGTTGGTGATGTTCGTCACATTCACGGTCTTGTTCACCGTGACGTTGTTCACCACGATGTTCCGGTTCACGCGTTCGTAGTAATGCGGGCTCCAGCCGCCCCAGCCGGGATGCCAGGCTTCGCCCGGGCCGAGTGCGAACCATGCGCAGCCGGCTGCGGCGACGCCGCCGACCGTCAGCGCGACGCTCCAGTCGGGACCGCCGCCGCCGCCCACGAACGCGACCAGCGCCGGCGCATAGGCGGGCGGCTGGCTCACGGCCACCGGGCCGGGCACCCACGCCCAGCTGTCGTCCACATGGGCCCAGCGGCCGTAGTGATACGGCGCGAAGCCCCACGGTGCATCGTCGACCCAGGTCCAGCCCCACGGCGCCTGCCAGATCCAGTGACCGTCGTGATACGGCGCCCAGTCGGCCGGCGTGTCGTTCGGCACCCAGACCGCACCGTAGTTCGGGGTCTCGCGCCAGGTCCCGTTCGCGTCGAGATCCTGGTAGCCGGGAATGTCGCGCGACACGTAGCGCGCCGATACCGAGCGCTGCTCGGCCGCATCGCGGCTGGCGGCCCACTGGTCGAGCGCGTCGGGGGCCGGCGCGGCCGATTGCTGCGCGACCTGCAGGTCGGTGCCGGTGAACACGACCTGCTGGCCGGGCGACAGCGGATACTGCCCGTTGCTGCCGTACACGGTCGCGCTGCCGCTGCGCACGGTGACCGTCGTGCTCGCGCCGTTCGGCGCGACATCGACGCGATAGTCGCCGGGGCCCGTGAGGCCGAGCGCGAGATTGGGCGTATCGATTTCGTACGACCCGCCGGGTGGCAGGTCGCGCACGTGCGTCGATACGGTGCCGAGTCCGAGCTTCAGTTGCGTCGTGGTGTCGTCGAGGTTCAGCACCGACAGGCTCGTCGATTCGCCGAGTCGCACCGCGGTCGAGCCGATGTGCAGTTCGGAGCGCGCGCCGGCGTCGTTCCACAGCTGGTCGCCCGTGGTCAGCGGCCGGTTCACGGCGGCGTATGACCACGTATCGGTGCCGACCGGCTCCGTCGTCACGGCGCCCGACATGTAGTTGAGCCGGGCGACGCGGCTCGGCGGATCACCGCCCGGTTGCCCGGCGGCGGCGGCGTACGGCGCGGCCTGTGTCGCTTGCGCGAGTGCGCAAGGCAGGGGCGCCAGCGCGGCGAACGCGAGCAGCGTGCAGCGGGCGGTTCGCTTGAGCGTGAACAGGGAGGCCATGTTGAGCGTCTTCGTCGTTATTGCGGCGCGTCGATTCGTGCCGTCAGTTCACGATATCCGCTCGGCCTGTTTCAGTGCTCGGTGTTTTGTAAGTCGAATGGCACGCGATGTAACAAAACCTGTCCGTCGCGCGCCGTTGTCGTCCGGTCGCAATGCGCATGTCAAGCAGACGTAAGCCAGTCGTCGAAAACCTGCCGTCCGGGCACGGTAACCCGCAGCACGCGCGGCCGCGCCGTGCGTTCGATCCAGCCGTTGGCGCAGAAGCTGTCGAGCAGTGCCGCGCCCAGTGCGCCGCCGAGATGCGCGCGCCGTTCGCTCCAGTCGAGGCAGCCGCATGCGAAGCGGCGCCGGCGCGTGCGCTGCTGCGCGACGTCGATGCCCCAGCGCGCGAGGGCTTGTGTGCCGAACTCGGTGGTCTCGATCGCATCGCCGTCCGCGCGTAGCCAGCCACGCGCGGTGAGCCCGTCGAAGATGCGGACCGCGAGTTCGCCGGCCATGTGATCGTAGCAGGTGCGCGCGTAGCGCAGCTCGGCCGGCACCGTGCGCGCCGGCGGCGGCACGGGCCGGTTCGGCGCGGCCGCCCGGGCCAGGTTCGCGAGCGCCTCGAGCGACGCCGCGATGTCGGCCGACGCGAGCCGGTAATAGCGGTGCCGGCCGCGCACGTCGAGCGCGAGCAGGCCGCCTTCGGTCAGGCGCGCGAGGTGCGCGCTCGCCGCGGACGGCGACAGCCCCGCGATCATCGTCAGTTCGCCGGCCGGCCGCGCGCTGCCGTCCATCAGCACCCATAGCATCGCGGCGCGTCCCGGATCGGCGAGCAGTGCGCCGATCCGGCTCAGGCCCGGAAAGTGGTGGTCGTCTTGAGCGGTCATCGTCGTGTCTCGTCAGGCGGAATGACTGCAGTGTAGGCGCTGCGCACATTCGATGTTTCGCGTTTGGATGAAATGTCGGATGCGGCGGGGCGCGTGCGGCCGCGGTCGCCGGCCGCGCACGCGTAGAATGGCCGGACGCGGCGGCAGTGGGCCGCCGGATGCGACACGATGCAACGATGAAGACGATTTTCTGCCTGTTGGCGGCCGCGCTGGTATGCGCGGCCTGTGCGCAGGGCGGCGCGGGCGCCGCCGGCGAGCGGGGCGGCAGCCTCGAGATGTACGGGACGATCGATCAGGGAATCACGGTGCGCCGCTGACGGGCGCCGCTTTCCTGGGCCGATGCCGGGTCGACGCACGGGTGGGCGTGCGGTCGCGGCTACGCGGGGGCCACTGCCACCGGTTGCCGCGGTGCAACGTATAATGCGCCGATTGCAGTACCCCGCCGCCTGGAGCTACCACGATGTCCCCACAGTCCCCCGTACCGGCCGCCCTGGACCGCACCGAAACCGTATTCCGCTTCCTCGCCGAGCCGTCGTCCGTGAACTTTGGCGGCAAGGTGCACGGCGGCGCGCTGATGAAGTGGATCGACGAGGTCGCGTATGCGTGCGCGGCAGTCTGGTCGAGCCGCTATTGCGTGACGGTCAGCGTCGGCAACATCCGTTTCCAGCGTCCGATCCTCGTCGGCAACCTGGTCGAGCTGAAGGCGCGCGTCGTCGCGACGGGCCGCACCAGCATGCACATCCATGTGTCCGTGCATGCCGGCGATCCGAAGGGTGGCGTGCTGCGTCAGACGACCGACTGTCTCGTCGTGTTCGTCGCGGTCGACGAGAACGGCAATCCGGTGCCGGTACCGCCGTTCGTGCCCGAGACCGACGAGCAGAAGGTGCTCGCGAAATATGCGGCCGACGTGCGCGCCGCGCTCGACAAGATCGTCGAGATGAAGCCCGAGGAAGTGGCGAAGGGCACCGTCTGACGGCAACGGGCGCAGCGTTCGCGCCGCGCCCGTCCCGTCATCGCATCACACCCGCGATCACAGCGATTATCGCGATCCGATCATCTCTTCGGGTCGCACCCACGCATCGAATTCCGCCTCGGTCAGGTAGCCGAGCGCGAGCGCGGCGCCCTTCAGCGTCGTGCCTTCCTTGTGCGCCTTCTTCGCGATCTGCGCGGCCTTGTCGTAGCCGATGTGCGGATTGAGCGCCGTCACGAGCATCAGCGATTCGTTCAGCAGCAGGTCGATGCGCGCGCGGTTCGGCTCGATGCCCGCCGCGCAGTGATCGTTGAAGCTTTGCGCGCCGTCGGCGAGCAGCCGCACCGACTGCAGCACGTTGTGCGCGATCATCGGCCGGAACACGTTCAGCTCGAAGTTGCCGCTGGCGCCGCCGACGTTCACGGCGACGTCGTTGCCGAACACCTGGCAGCACAGCATCGTCACGGCCTCCGACTGCGTCGGATTCACCTTGCCCGGCATGATCGAGCTGCCCGGCTCATTTTCCGGAATCGACAGTTCGCCGAGACCGCAGCGCGGCCCGCTCGCGAGCCAGCGGACATCGTTGGCAATCTTCATCAGGCCGGCCGCGACCGTCTTCAGCGCGCCGTGCGCGAACACCAGCGCGTCGGCGGCGGCCATCACCTCGAACTTGCTCGGCGCGGTCACGAACGGCAGCTTCGTCAGCCGGCCGATCTCGTCGGCGACGCGCACCGCGAACTCCGGATGCGCGTTCAGCCCGGTGCCGACCGCGGTGCCGCCGAGCGCGAGTTCGTACAGGTGCGGCAGCGCCGACTCGACGTGCCGGACGCCCTGGTCGAGTTGCGCGACATAGCCGGAAAATTCCTGCCCGAGCGTGAGCGGCGTCGCGTCCTGAAGGTGCGTGCGGCCGATCTTCACGATGTCGGCGAAGGCCTTCGATTTCGCGTCGAGCGTCGCGCGCAGCGTGCGCAACGCGGGCAGCAGGTGGTTGACGATCGCGTACGCGGCCGCGACGTGCATCGCGGTGGGGAACACGTCGTTCGACGACTGGCCGCGGTTCACGTCGTCGTTCGGGTGGACCTTGCGCGCTTCGCCGCGCTCGCCGCCGAGCAGCTCGCTCGCCCGGTTCGCGATCACCTCGTTGAGGTTCATGTTGGTCTGCGTGCCGGAGCCGGTCTGCCACACGGCGAGCGGGAATTCGCGCGGATGCTTGCCCGCGATGATCTCGTCGGCCGCGTCGATGATCGCGCGCGCCTTGTCGTCGGCCAGCACGCCGAGCGACAGGTTCACGGCGGCCGCGGCGCGCTTGACGATCGCGAGCGCGTGGATCAGCTCGGGCGACTGCTTCTCGGTCGAGATCCGGAAATTCTGCAGTGAGCGCTCGGTCTGCGCGCCCCAGAGCCGGTCGGCCGGCACGGCGATCTCGCCGAATGTGTCGCGTTCCATCCGAACTGCTTCGTTCATGATGCACTCCTCTTGGGAAGGGGAAAGGCCGCGCGTCGCGCGGCGTCGGGCGTATCGTGAGGCAGGCGCGCCGCTGGCGCGGCGTCTTGGGGCTTCAGCCGACAAGCATAGCGCCGGCCGCGAATTCGCGTCGTGTCGCGCCGTGTTGTATCGCGCTCAGCGCGCCGACGCGATGAGCGACGCGGTCTTCATGTGAAACCGACAGGCCATCAGCACGGCGACGCTCGCGAGGCCGGCCGCGAGCCCCCACCACAGGCCGCGTGCGCCGAGGCCCGCGTGGAACGCCAGCCAGTAACCGGTCGGGAAGCCGATGCCCCAGTAGCCGAGGGTTGCCGCGAGCATCGGAATGCGCGTATCCCGCAGCCCGCGCAGTGCGCCCGACGCGACGGTCTGCATCCCGTCCACGATCTGGAACACCGCGGCGATGCCGAGCAGCGACGCGGCAAGCGATACGGTCGCCGCATTGGCCGGGTCGTCGAGGTGCAGGTACAGGCCGACGATCGCATGTGGCGCGACGATCAGCACGAGCCCCGACAGCGACATGAATGCGACGCCGAGGCCGAGCGCGACGAAGCCCGCGTGCCGTGCCGCGACCGGCTCGCCGGCGCCGACCCAGTAGCCGACCCGTACGTTCGCGGCCTGCCCGATCGCGAGCGGCACCATGAACGCCAGCGATGCGACGTTCAGCGCGATCTGGTGCGCGGCGAGCGACGTCGCGCCGAGCACGCCGACGGTCAGGCCCGTGGCGAGAAACAGCGTCGATTCGACCCCGTACGTGATCGCGACCGGCCAGCCGATGCCGATCAGCTCACCCATCATCGGCAGTTTCGGGCGGGCGGCGGTCACGAAATGGCGGAACCGCTCGCGTCCGTGCAGCAGCCAGATCAGCGCGAGCGCGGTAAGCCAGATCGTGATGGTCGTCGCGACCGCGGAGCCGAGGAAGCCGAGCCGCGGCAAGCCGAATGCGCCGTGGATCAGCCCGTAGTTCAGCACGGCGTTGACGCCGACGCCGCCGATCGACACCCACAGCAGCCGCCGCGCGGCGCCGATCGCGGGGAGGAAGGCGCGCATCAGCCCGACGCCGATCAGGCTGCCGAGCGCCGCGAACCGCAGGATGCCGGTGTATTCGCCGACGTGATGCGCGAGCGTCGGCGGCTCGTGGAACATCAGCAGGATCGGTTCGGATAGCGACAGCGCGACGATCGCCGGAATCGCGAGCAGCAACGACAGCACGAAGCCGGTCCAGTAGATGTGCGGCACGCGGTGTTCCGCCTGCGCGCCGCGCGCATGCGCGACGCTCACGCTCACCGACGACAGCACGCCCTGCAGCACGGTCACGATGACGAAGAAGTAGTTCGCGCCGAGGCCGCCCGCCGCGAGCGAATCGGGGCCGAGCGAGCCGAGCAGCACCGTGTCGGTGACGCTCATCGCCATCTGCGAGAGCTGCGCGATCGCGAGCGGCGCGGCGAGGCGCGCGGTATCGGCGGCATGACTGGACAGGGATGGCGGCGCGGCGGCCGTCCGCGTAAGACCGGAATGCGACATGGAATGGGTGCTCGCGCGGGTGCGGGCCCGCGCTGTCTGTATTTATTTTGAGAGACGGCTAGCTTACGGCTTTATTCGAACGGTGTCGAACGCGCGCGCCGATGGCCATGTCACGGTCAGGGGAACGGCTATGCGTCGTGCACCGCGATCCGCGTATCGCCGAACAGCACCACCTGGCCCGCGCGGATCTTGCAGGTCTTGCGCAGCTCGACCACGCCGTCGACTTTCACCGCGCCGGACGCGACGAACATCTTCGCGGTGCCGCCGCTGTCGGCGAGACCGGTGATCTTGAGAAGGTTGTGCAGTTCGACGTATTCGCCGGTCAGCGTGAAATCCAGATTGGGCATGACGAAGGAGGCGCGCGATGCGCGGGAGGAATCGCTCCGCATCATACGGCACCGCGGCCCGGCGCGCGAGCGCGGACGTTCCGGTCGGTTCGTACGGATTCGCGTGCAGTTGTTAAGGACTGTGAGCGATTCGTCAGCAAATGAAACGGTGGGTAACAGTCTGAGAGATTGGAGAACCGGCCGGCCGGCGCGCGGGTCTTCTGTCGTACCTGCTGCGTGTTGCGGCAGGGACGCGACGGAGCGTATCGATGTGCTCCGCGCCCACAACTTCTCGAGGAGGATAGTCATGTCCAAGATTCGTACGATGCTGATCGGTGCCGCGCTGACGGCGTTCGCAACTTCGGCCGCATTTGCGCAGACGGGCGTCGCGACACAGGGTGCCGCAGGCGCCGGCGTGCAGACGCAGACCCCCGCAGCAGGGGCCGGCGCCGGCGCGGGCATGCAGGGTGGGGCCGGCATGAATGCGTCGGGCAGCGCGGTCGGTGGCGCGACCGATGCGGTCGGTGCGGCAGCTGACGGCGCGAACGATACGGCGGCGTCGTCGGTCCATTCGGCCAAGAAGCACGCGAAGCATGCGACGAAGTCGGTCAAGCACCAGGCCCGCTCGACGAAGTCGAAGGTCGGCGACGAGGCAGTCGAAGGCGGCGCGTCGACAGGTGTGCAGGGCGGTGCATCGGCCTCGGGCGGCACGCAGTAAGCGGCACCCGCCGTCGCACGATGCTTGCCCCGGACGGCGCGTCGTGACGGCGATCGAACGGCGGCCCGGTTCGCTTCGCGCGAGCCGGGCCGCTCTTCATTCGGGCGGGCCGACCGTCATGGCCGGCGCTGTTCCGGCCCCGGCCCGTGGGCCGGGCGTGCGGCGGACGGCGCGAACACGCTGCGCAGCCACGCGGCAAGCCGCGCGAATACGTCGTACGGTTCCTCGATGAAGATCTCCGGCTTCAGAAGCCGCAGGTATTCCATGATCTGCTGCGCTTCCGGTTTCTGGAACGAACCGTGCGCGAGCCCGAGCCGCAGCAGGCCGCGCAATTCGCCGAGTTTGTCGCGCGCGGCGCTGCCGACGCTCATCTCGCACGCGAGCTTTGCTTCGTAAATGCGCTGGCGCAGCGATTCCGCGAGCCGCCACGCGGGCGTCTGCATCGTTTCCTCGAGCGCCTGGATGTCGTGCACCGCGCTCTTGATCTGCGCGGCGAGCGGATCGACCAGCGACGCGTCGCCCTGCGCTTCGGCGACGATCGCCTTGGCCCAGTCGCGGCAAGCCTTCGCGAGCTCGTCGGGTGTCCACTCGGCGCGCGACGCGAAGCCGAAGCCGAATTCGCCGGCCTGCCGCATCAGGATCGCGACGACGTCCGGGAATTCCTTGTCGAGCGTGCGCTTCGCCCACGCGTACTGGCCGCCTTCGAGCATCCGCTGCACGGCATGCTCGGTCAGCGGCACCATGTTGTCGAGCAGCTTGGCGCGCAGGAAATCCTCGAACGACGGCGTCGCGAACTGCGGGTCGAGTTTCAGCGATACGCGTACGAACGCGTCGTAGTCCTTGCGCAAGGACGCAAGCGTGTCGTCCTTGAGGGAAAGGGTGATCTGGCCCATGAATCGTCTCGATGGCGGCCCGCGCGTGCCGGCGCCCGGCGCCGTGCACCGGTACGGGCGCAGCGTCGACGGACCGTTCGCGCCGAGGCTGTGGCGGGTCTTCATTCCCTATATCGGCGCGCCGGGCGGAAACTTGAGCGCGGCGGCGACGTCCGCTCAGGCCGGCAGCCAGTGCGGCATCACGATCCCTTGCCAGAAGAAGAACACCGCGAGCCCGACCGCGATCGTCACGAGCGGCCGGCGCGTCGTCGCCGACACCAGCACCGCGGCGAGTGCGCCGACGAGCTGTGGGTTGCGCCAGGTCAGCTCGGCCGTGCCGCCGTGCGGAGAGACGGTCATCGGCACGATGATCGCGGTCAGCACCGTGACGGGCACGAAGCCGAGCGCGGTCCGCACGAGCGGCGGGAAGGTCAGCCGCTCGCCGAACAGGAACAGCGTCGTCCGGATCGCATAGGTGATCGCGGCCATCCCGAGGATCAGCAGCGCATAGCTCACGATGCGGCCTCCGTGCGTGAACCGGTGCGCGAGCGCTCGTGCCTCAGCGTGAGCGCGACACCGACCGCGACGCCGGCGGCGACCGCGCCCAGTAACCCGAGCTTGTACGGCCAGCCCTGCCAGAAGTAGGCGAGCGTGCCGGCCGTCGCGGCGGCCGCGAAATAGCGCAGCTTGCCGAGCTGCGGGACGACGATCGCGATGAAGGTCGCCGCCATCGCGAAATCGAGGCCGAGCGACTGGAGGCCCGGGAAGGCCGCGCCGAAGCCGATGCCCGCGAGCGTCCAGACCTGCCAGTTCAGGTACATCGCGAGGCCCGAACCGAAGAAGTAGTGGGGGCCGATCGCACCGGGCGGGAAGTGCCGGTAGTGCGAGTAGGCGACCGCGAATACCTCGTCGGTCAGCAGCGCGCCGAGCGTCGCGCGCCAGCGCAGCGGCAGGTGCGCGACGTACGGCGCGAGCGTCGCGCTGTACAGCAGGTGACGCAGGTTCACGATCAACGTCGTCGCGAGCACGACGACAAAGCTCGCGCTGCCGGCGATCAGGCCGAGCGCAATGAACTGCGCGGAGCCCGCGAACACCGCGAGCGACATCAGCGCGCCGTGCCATGGGGCCAGCGGCCCGCCGGCGACGAGCGTGCCGAAGATCACGCCGAACGGCGCCGCGCCGATCATCATCGGGATCGTGTCGCGCGCGCCGTCGAGCCATTCGTTGAACGGACGGCGAGGCGGGGGCGACGGTGTGGAAGGGGGATTCAAGGGGCGCTTCTCCATGACAGCGAGGATAGCGGGCCGATGCCGTGGCGGCTTGTATGTTCTTGCGCCCGCGGGGGCCGGCGGCGCAATCCGCGTGCCGGTTGTCGCCGGTGGTCGATGCAGGGGGGGCGGGCGCGTCAGCGCGCCTGCCAGCGTCCGGGCGGTACGCCGAACATCCGTTTGAAATGTCGCGTGAAGTGACTCTGGTCGACGAAGCCGCTGGCCGCGGCGACATCAGCAATCGACACGCCCGCGCGCAACGGCGCGAGCGCACGCTGCAGCCGCAACTGGTTGCGCCACGCATGCGGCGGCATGCCGGTCGTGCGGGTGAACAGGCGCGCTGCGTGAAACGGCGACAGGCCGGCGGCCTGCGCGACGTCGTCGAGCGTGACCGGGCACGTGAGATCGGCGGCGAGCCGTTCGCGCATCGCCTCCACACGCGGCTCGTCGGTCGCGAGCACCGCGGGCTGCAGCCGCGCATCGGCATGGCGCGTGATCAGTGTCGACAGCGCATCGAGCATCGCCGTTTCGGCGGCGAGCGGATCGTAGACGTGCGGCGCACGCGCCGCCGGATCGCCGGCCGCCGGAACGTCATCGGCCGGCTGGTCGTGCGGGTGGGCGGACGGTATGCGTTCGCTGCCGGCCTCCATCATCCGGTGGGCCAGCGTGAGCCGCGCGGCGAGATCGGGGTCGCGGATCACGTCGGACGGGAACCACGGCGCATCCTGCGGCCGACCGGCGATCGTGCTGGCGAGTGTGCGAATGTAGTCCACAGGCACGTAGCTCACGCGATAGCACCAGCCTTCGTCGGTCGCGCGCGAGCCCGTGTGCACTTCGCCGGGATTGATCACGGGCACCGTGCCGGTTTCGGCGACATGGCCGCTGCCGCGACACGTATAGCGCTCCGCACCCTCGAGGATCACGGGAATCGTGTAGGCGTCGTGCCAGTGCGGCGCGAACGCGTGGTTGCGATAGGTGGCCGTGAGCAGATCCGCATCCGGCAGCAGCGGCGTGCGCCAGTAGCGTGCGGCGTCGGGAAGGCGGGTGGCGGACATGGTCGGGCGCGGAGCGGTCGAATGGGAAGTGTAGCGCTCGCGCACCCGGCAGGCGCGGGCTTACTTGACCGGAATCGTCGTGCCGGCCGGCATCGGCACCGCGGTCACGGCGTTCTTCGGGCTGCCGCTGACGATGCGATCGCTGTAGGTCAGGTAGACGAGCGTGTTGCGCTTCTTGTCGACCACTCGCACGACATGCAGCGTCTTGAAGATGAACGACATTCGCTCGCTGAACACGTCGGTCTGCTGCTTGAGCGGCTCCTTGAAGCTGAGCGGGCCGACTTGCCGGCACGCGATCGATGCTTCGCTCGGATCCTCCGCGACGCCGAGCGTGCCCTTGATCCCGCCGGTGCGCGCCCGCGACACGTAGCAGGTGACGCCGGCCACGAGCGGATCGTCGTACGCTTCGACGACCACGCGGTCGGAGCCCGTGACACGGAAATGGGTGTTGACGCTGCCGACTTCCTCCGCGTGCGCGAGCGGCGCGGCGGCAAAGGCGGAGAGCAGCAGGGTGAACGGCAAGACGGAAAGGAGGCGGTGCTTCATCGACGGAACCGGATGCGAATGCGAGACAACGACTCTAGCATGCGCGGCGGTGGCCGACGGGCGCCGGAAAAACAAAAGGTTCTTCACGGATTAGCGTGAAGGCGAGGCCTAAAAGGAAAGCGGTGCCCGAAGGAATAGACTGGTTGTGCG
>NZ_JAWRYD010000593.1:0-239 GCF_046534765.1 Burkholderia sp. SIMBA_062 | reverse complement strand
CGATGTAGCTCCACATGATTCTGTGCTCGCTTCGAAGAGGATCAGTGCTGCGGCTGCGGCGGCGTTGACGATGGCTTTGGCGATGGCGCCGGCGATTTGAGCCACCACGTCGAGATGATCCAGTCGGTCGCGCCATAGTACAGCGGCAGCTTCGACGGATACGCGAGCGTGTTCTTGTAGGCCACGCGATGCGTCGCGCTATACCACTGCGGGACCACATAGTAGCCGTGCATCAGCAC
>NZ_JAWRYD010000592.1:0-239 GCF_046534765.1 Burkholderia sp. SIMBA_062 | reverse complement strand
GATTTATTAAATTAAATTCATATGACACAAAAGATCAAGATGATGCAGTTAACTACAAATACACACAGGATGGTAAAAAAATTCCATGGAAAGCTCCAAAAACTGACCAGCGAAACTTATAAATTTTCTTTTATAATAATACTATTAGTATGTTTCTTTTGTAAAGGTCAAGAAAATAGTATCTTAAATCTACCATTCTCTTTAAATAATTATGCTGATAAAATTTCTAATGATGGTAC
>NZ_JAWRYD010000591.1:0-239 GCF_046534765.1 Burkholderia sp. SIMBA_062 | reverse complement strand
ATGCCATCGCGGCTGCGGTCATCGGCGGCACGAGCCTGTTCGGCGGACGCGGCAGCGCGTGGTCGGCGGTGCTCGGCATCATCGTGATCCAGTCGATCGCAAGCGGCCTCACGCTGCTCAATCTCTCGTCGTCGCTGCGCTTCATGATTACCGGCGCGGTGCTGGCGATCGCGGTGATCGTCGACTCGCTCGCGCGCCGCTCGCGTGTCTCGCACGGCCGCGCGTAAAACCATAATCCG
>NZ_JAWRYD010000590.1:0-239 GCF_046534765.1 Burkholderia sp. SIMBA_062 | reverse complement strand
ACCGCGGCGAGGCGACGTGGGTGATGCGCCGCCGCTCGCAGGCCGAGATGGACGAGCTCGTCGCGCGCGCGGGCTTTCGCAAGCTCGACCAGCGCATCGACGCGATGGGCATCTTCACGGTCAGCCTGGCCCAGCGGGTCGACGCGCAATGAGCGCGTCCGGCGTTCGCGCGGGCCGTCCCGCGCAGGCGGCGGCCGGCGCAGGCGACGCGTCCTGGGCGTTGCGCATCGGCGCGCTCG
>NZ_JAWRYD010000589.1:0-239 GCF_046534765.1 Burkholderia sp. SIMBA_062 | reverse complement strand
AACAGAGCGGTTACTCAAGGTACTAATACATTATCATTTAATGGAACTGCAACGAATGCATTTTCTGTAGATGGAACTACATTCTCTGTAGATGCATCGAATAATAGAGTAGGGATAGGAAGTGCAGCACCTACAAGTAAACTAACCATAGTAGATGCTACAAATGCCAATCAATTTCAAGGGATCGCTTCGGTTTTGGCTAATAATCTTACTCAGGGAGTGGGAATTGGATGGTCTGG
>NZ_JAWRYD010000588.1:0-239 GCF_046534765.1 Burkholderia sp. SIMBA_062 | reverse complement strand
GCCATCGCGAAGAACCGCCGGATCTCGTCCATCAGCTCCGCGCGTGCCGACGCGAAGTCGAATGCGCGCCGGTTTTCCTGCGCGTGCACGCGCCGCCACTCGTCGGCCGCGTGGCGCGCTTCGCGCGCGCGCAGCGCATCGAGCTCGGGCGTGCGCAGCGCATGATCGGCGATCAGCGTGACGCCTTCGCGGCTCACTTCGAGCACGCCGCCGGCCACCAGAATGCGGCGCCGCTCGCC
>NZ_JAWRYD010000587.1:0-239 GCF_046534765.1 Burkholderia sp. SIMBA_062 | reverse complement strand
GCATCGTCTATCAGCGCGGCCAGGACGTGCTCGCGGCGCACGCGCAGTTGCAGGCCGAACTCGCCGATCTCGGTACGCTCGGGCGCGGCGAACTCACCATCGGCATTCCGCCGATGGGCGGGTCGCTGTTCACGCCCGCGATCGCGGCGTTCCGTCAACGCTATCCGAAGATCGAACTGAAGCTGTTCGAGCAGGGTTCGCGCGCGATCGAGGCGGCGCTGATTTCGGGCGAACTCGAA
>NZ_JAWRYD010000136.1:0-380 GCF_046534765.1 Burkholderia sp. SIMBA_062 | reverse complement strand
GCCCTTCGCCGACGGCTTTAGCCTTCCCGGCCACACCGTCCAACTACTACGGCCTCTGCTGACTTCTCGCTCCGGCTCAGCACCGTCGCCCTTTCAGGCACAAAGCGAGATCTCCCCAGGTAAGAACGCACTCCTTCATCGCACAACCGCTGCATTTACGCCGCTTCGCCTTGATCACGAGAGCTTCACGGTCTCTTGCCCGCTCGCCCTGCTCGGCAGCGCCTTCTATGCAGTTCTTGTCCATCGGCTCGCGATTTACGCTCCACGCTTCCTCCCCACACTCGGTCGCCCTCATGCAGTTGCGCTTCACTTCATTTGCCGTGATCAGCTTATGGCGGGACTTGCACCCGCAGGAGTGCGCCCATGCTGGGCGCACAAAA
>NZ_JAWRYD010000586.1:0-239 GCF_046534765.1 Burkholderia sp. SIMBA_062 | reverse complement strand
GCCGGTCAATGCCGACCAGTTGTCGGGCAGAAACAGTGCACGGTTATTAGCCGCGTAATAGTCGAGCTGCCCGTCCTTGAACGCGCTCTTGGTTGGAAACAGCCGCAAGGGGGCCAACCACTCGGCGCGTCGTTCATATTCTTCATCACTGACAAGTGTTTTGCTGGCCAGGGTTTCTGCCACACCTAACACGGTGATGACTTCCCCACCGAATATTTCCTTGAGTGTGTCGCTACCAC
>NZ_JAWRYD010000135.1:0-381 GCF_046534765.1 Burkholderia sp. SIMBA_062 | reverse complement strand
GAGCATTGGTCTGATCTAAAACATATGTTCCATTATCTCTACTGTTAACATTTATTACTGGATGTGCTACATTGGCAATATTAACTGTACCATCTGCATCAATTGGCGAATCAGCCCATTTAGGCGCTCCCCCAGCTCCGTTTGATGTAAGAATCTGTCCGGCAGTTCCCGGATTACCTCCCGTTGTAGCATTACCCCCTACGTTAAGTTCACTAGCAAGTTGCATAGTACCATTAACATGTAATGTCTCTTGGGGAGTTGATGTATTGATAGCTATTCTTCCGGCAGAAGTAATTCTCATACGTTCTAAATAAGAAGATCCTAAAGAGTTTCCAAAGAAGAAATCTTCACCAGTTGCAGTACGTAAACTTCCTATTCCCC
>NZ_JAWRYD010000585.1:0-239 GCF_046534765.1 Burkholderia sp. SIMBA_062 | reverse complement strand
GATCACCAGGAAGCCGTTGCGGCCTTCATGGAAAAACGTCAACCGACTTTCAGCGGGAATTGAAGCATGTACGCAAACGACCTTTTGGCTGGCAAGAAAATCCTCATCACCGGCGGCGGCACGGGGCTGGGCAAGAGTATTGGCAAGCGCTACCTGGAGCTGGGCGCTGAGTTGGTGATCGCCGGGCGCCGCAAGGAAGTGCTTGAAGCGACTGCCGAAGAGTTCCGCGCTGCACTGCC
>NZ_JAWRYD010000584.1:0-239 GCF_046534765.1 Burkholderia sp. SIMBA_062 | reverse complement strand
ACCAATGGGCCGCGCTCACAATGTACGTCGACGACGGGATCGTCGAGATCGACAACAATGCGGCTGAGCGCGCCCTGAGAGCGGTAGCGACGGGGCGTTCATAGTGCACCTCCTTGCGAAACCTCGGTAAACATTGGGAGTTGCCCTTCAACGTCGTTGCGACACGGGCGATGTTTGCGCGTCAACGCAGCTGTAACTGCCTCACTGTGTAGATCGCTCGCGCGAATCTGCCACGGAGC
>NZ_JAWRYD010000583.1:0-240 GCF_046534765.1 Burkholderia sp. SIMBA_062 | reverse complement strand
CCGGTGCCAGCGCCCGCTACCTGGGCCTGCCGTCGGAAGAAACCTTCATGGGCAAGGGCGTTTCGGCCTGCGCCACCTGCGACGGTTTCTTCTACCGCAACAAGCCAGTCGCCGTGGTTGGCGGCGGCAACACTGCCGTGGAAGAAGCGCTTTACCTGGCCAACATCGCCAGCAAGGTTACCTTGGTGCACCGTCGCGAGACCTTCCGCGCCGAAAAGATCCTGGTCGACAAGCTCAACG
>NZ_JAWRYD010000582.1:0-240 GCF_046534765.1 Burkholderia sp. SIMBA_062 | reverse complement strand
GGCATGAAGGCATGAGTGTTACGCCCGCTTCGCCGTCAAATACGCAATCCGCTCGGCGCCAAGCTGCTTTCCGCTTTCAAAAATCGCGCGCATGCGCACTGCGAGATACGCGCGCTCGTCGCGTGTAAACGCCGTATCGAGAATCTCGTCCAAAGGCGGCGCCAACGGATGCGGCGAAGTGCGAATAAACATCTCCCAAGGCAGACAGTCCTCGGTGCGTACGTCGATAGGCAATGCCCG
>NZ_JAWRYD010000581.1:0-240 GCF_046534765.1 Burkholderia sp. SIMBA_062 | reverse complement strand
ATCGTCATTACGAACTAGCTACGGAGATTGCGATGACGCCAGCAAACTGGCTTTCAGTTTTTACCCGGATGCGTGAAGTGCAGCAAGCCGGGGATATTGATCGGCTGTGCACAGATTTATCCGGGCTTCTTGTGCCCCTTCGGTGCATGACGACGAAGAGTGATTTGTCCCTATAACGGCCGATTATTCTTGCCACAGAACATGGAAATATCATCAGGCGTTAGCAAGCCCACTCTGAGG
>NZ_JAWRYD010000580.1:0-240 GCF_046534765.1 Burkholderia sp. SIMBA_062 | reverse complement strand
AGCTCGAACAACTCGGAATCCGGGATCAAGGCTGCGGCGTGCTTGCCCAACTTGTCATAGCGCCCCAGCTCCCGCTCCACGCCTTCCTTTTTCCAGTTGCGCCCGGGTGCGGTTCTGTCACGTGTACCAATGATCAATTTGACCGGGACAGTAAAGTCACCAAATTCAGTGATCACTGGCTGAGTGAAGATCATGTCGTAGGTCTTGGCATTGACCCATGCCATGGTGTCCTTGTCCGGC
>NZ_JAWRYD010000579.1:0-240 GCF_046534765.1 Burkholderia sp. SIMBA_062 | reverse complement strand
CCCGCGACGCGCGCGGCACCGACTGGGAGCCGGACGCGTCGTAAGGCGCGCCGTCCCGCGAGCGAGTCCACGATGTCCGAGCACGCCGGCCGCCGCCACGACGCTCCCGAGCCGAGCGGCTTCGTCGGCCAGCTCTCGCATCGCCTGCGCATGGCGCTCGCCGAGAGCGTCACGCATCTCACCACGGGCAGCGGTCCGAAGCTCGATTATTCGAATCCGCCGGGCGATCCCGGCCTGTTC
>NZ_JAWRYD010000578.1:0-240 GCF_046534765.1 Burkholderia sp. SIMBA_062 | reverse complement strand
AATACCGAGGTAGCCCCGAGGTACGCAAACAGCGCGACCAGCACCACTGCTTCGGCCAAGACCGGCCACGCCGAGCCAATCAGAAAGCCTAGCCACCGCTCCTGGGCCGTTATTCCTCTATCCAGTACCTTTACCAAGGTTCCGCCATGGAGTTGTCCATAAGCCTCGAAACGTTTGTCCAGCAACCCTCGGCACCAGCGCATGGAAAGCTGCTTCACGCGCTCTTGGCAGAGCCGCGCA
>NZ_JAWRYD010000577.1:0-240 GCF_046534765.1 Burkholderia sp. SIMBA_062 | reverse complement strand
GGTATGGAAGCTGTAGGGGTGCCGTTGTTTGTGTCGGAATATCGTAGTAGGTACTCTCGGGCGCAAGTCGGCTCGTGAGGCCGAGACGGGAGCAACTCCAATCGATAGTGTCTCCATTGGAGACACGAGTTCGTGTTTCCTGGAAACAGCCAGTTACCGAAGTTAGAGCAAAGTGCGCATATTGTCCGCGGGGGCGCGTGGAGATATGCTGCTAGCTTTTTCCGTCCCGTATGGCGGCAC
>NZ_JAWRYD010000576.1:0-240 GCF_046534765.1 Burkholderia sp. SIMBA_062 | reverse complement strand
GGACAAGAAGCGCTATGAGGACTTGCAGCAGCAAAGGCATGCCTCGGCTGAGGCGGCGGCGCGCATCTGCCCGGCGAGCGATTCATCGAATGGAACTTCGTGTCGAGCGCGCGCGCGAAGATCGACGCCGCACGCGCCGCGTGGGCCGCGCAGACGTTCGGCAAGGTGCCGGGCGAGGAACACGAATGGACGCGCCAGCCCGAGCGCAACGCACACTGAGCGGCGGCATGCGGCAAGGCC
>NZ_JAWRYD010000575.1:0-240 GCF_046534765.1 Burkholderia sp. SIMBA_062 | reverse complement strand
CGACATGGAAATTAGAAAAAATCACAACCCCGTCGCGCTGCCGTATTTCAAGCGTGCACAAATAAACTGGCAAAATTATCGCGATAATCAATGCTACGCGAACGTGTATGAAATTGGTGAGGCATCTATACGTTTCATTGATTTTTACGCATGCATGGAGAAAATTACGAATTCGAGAATTGACGAGCTGAGTACCCCGGATGCACGTCAGTAATTCGATTATTTTAACCGCCCCGTTTC
>NZ_JAWRYD010000574.1:0-240 GCF_046534765.1 Burkholderia sp. SIMBA_062 | reverse complement strand
CCACCCCGAATTGGGATGCTCAGCTGCCATTGCATCCGGGGGCCAGTCACGAGGATCTGATCCCGGCGCTTTTCGACTGGCTGGAGCGCCATGATGATGGCCTGACCATCACTGCAGCCGGTCATCGCGTCGTGCATGGCGGCCGCGAGCATCACGGCCCCGCACGTGTCTGCCCGACCTTGCTTGACGATCTGGCCGAGCTGATCCCGCTGGCCCCCAATCATCAGCCCCACAGCCTGG
>NZ_JAWRYD010000573.1:0-240 GCF_046534765.1 Burkholderia sp. SIMBA_062 | reverse complement strand
CGAGCGTACGCGGAATCGGCGTGGCGGTTAGCGTGAGCACGTCGACTTCGGCGCGCAGCGCCTTGAGCGCTTCCTTCTGGCGCACGCCGAAACGGTGTTCCTCGTCGATGATGACGAGCCCGAGCCGCTTGAATTGCACGTCCGACGAGAGCAGCTTGTGCGTGCCGATCACGATGTCGACGCTGCCGTCGTTGATCTGCTGGATCGCGCTCGACACTTCCTTCGCGCTCTTGAAACGCG
>NZ_JAWRYD010000572.1:0-241 GCF_046534765.1 Burkholderia sp. SIMBA_062 | reverse complement strand
CAATTTTCCCGTCGACGGCCTGTTTCTTTCGCTCGACGCGCTCATCGACGGCTTTAAAACGCTGGTGTCGGCGTGGAGCGCCGCGGAGCAGCGCGCCTTTTTTCACGACACGGCGACGCGGGTGTATCGGCCCGTCGACCTGTCGAATCCTTCTACAAGGACTCCACGATGACTTCCACGGCAAGCAGCAACGCATCGGCCAATGCGCTCGGTTTCGATCTGCCGATCTTCGATGCGCACC
>NZ_JAWRYD010000571.1:0-241 GCF_046534765.1 Burkholderia sp. SIMBA_062 | reverse complement strand
GCCGCGCGCATGCGTTGCGCGCGTGCCCTGGCCGATGATGATCGCGGAGACGATCGGAATCATCGGGTACGAACACGGCAGCAGGCTCAACACGACGCCTGCGACGAAATACAGCGCGACGATCGTGAGGAAGCCGTGCCCCTCGAGCAGCGATTGAGCGAAATCCGCGATGGTGACCTTGTCGAACCAGCTGCCCGATGCGGCCGCGCCGTCAGCCGCTGCGGCCGCGCCGAGCGCCGCG